>NZ_PFNG01000051.1:0-4028 GCF_002791875.1 Candidatus Aquicultor secundus
TGAGTTTTTAAACGTATTCGAGGTCGAAGAGTTGCAATATAGAGCGGATATTATGGAAATAGTTGGTGAATTTATTAACCAAGCGCTTATAATAGAAAAGAGGTGTAGTCATGAAAAAGACTAAAAAGAGGGCATACGAAAAACCCATTGTAAGAAAACAAGCGAAGATGGAATTCCCGCTCCAGATTATTAATGCCGATAATCGCGAACTCGCTTGCCGGCAATGCTCCTCTTGTCATGGATGCAGGTAGCATTAAAGGATATAGATGAACGAAGAAGATTTTCGAGCACTGGAAAAATTTAATATATTGTACGACCTTGCCATCGATGAAGAGGAGTACAATCAGGGCAAAAACAAAATTATTCTACATATCGGCGGTAAGGGCCAAAAAACTGATGAAGAACTTTTGGAGACCCTTGGATCCGAAGTAAAGACCGACGTAGCCTCATTCCTCTATAATAAAGCAAGCTTCAAGAAGGTCTCAAAGATAACCCTTGAGACAGAATCCAGTGTATCTCTGGAAGCTTTACCATCTGATAATTCTGTCGAGCATGCTTGGTTTAACCTTTTCTTAGCGAAAAGGTTACGCGCGCTATTGCAGCGCGCAGGTAATCCACCAGGCCAACTTGATGAGGTCGCACGCTTCTTGCTAGCAAACCACGCACCATACCCAAGCAAAACAGCTATGTCTCATGATTACGAGATGAATAAGACCTTATACCTTGTTTATTTAAATGAAGTAAGTGCTTGTTATAAGCGTGAGCTATCAATTGGTTATGCTGACAAGGCAATAACATTTATTAAGCAAACCTCAGCGATTGGTGAAAACATTTATGAATTACTGGCTTTATTCAATAAGGGTAGAGGTTTGCAGCATTGCCATCGGCATAGTGATGCTTTAGATACTCTCAACGAGATTCTTAGTGTCTTCGACGAAAATGGCGAGTTATCTAATAGCGATAACGCTAACTACTATATCAGCAACAAATCGCAATATCGATCAGGAAAAATCTGCAGTGAGGATGCAGCCCTCTGGAGAAAATATATTTATTACCCCACCGTTTTGACCTTCGCAGAAATTTTATCCGATTTAAATAGATCTACGGAAATTATAGGAACGCTTGATGATGATTGGCACCATGAGACACCTTATAAGGACAAGTGGCGCAACGTCTTAAGAGCTGATGCTGGAATAGATGGGGATGCCTGGGATGCATGCGATATTACAGCATCTTGTGATTGCAATATCAAATACTGTAAAACACTGCTGGGTGGAAAATCTGCTTTTGATGACAAAAAATATAGAGACAAAGTGCCGATACTGTACCAAAAGTATTGTTCGGTTCTTCTCAGATATGATGTTGAGAAATTTAGGCGAAGTATTATTTGTAAACTCCGTCAATTTAGAGAAAAGGCTAAAAAGATCGAGCAAGGTTCAATTGAAACCTTCAGGGGACAAGATTTACTGGATAAGATAATAAGCATAGAAGATGCCTCAAGTAAATTCAAAACGGACTTTGAGACTTTATTGGAACTTGCAAGAGCAATTTCAGGTGATATGAAAAACTCTGATAAAATTAAGCAAGTATACCTTTTATGGTTAGATTATTATGATGCGCTTAACAAAATAAGACAGTCTATAAAAAATGCAATAGATATCATCGATAAACTTAAACCAAGCGATAAGTCAAAAGATAAGATAAAGACATGGCGAGATCAGCTAGATGCTCGCGCTAAAAAAATAGATTGGAAAAACCATAAGAGTACTATTCAAAACATCTTCAACAGTTGCTTCAAAGAGAACCGTCGGCTGCAAGATAAAGAGAGCCGCCAAGAAACATTTCTTGGGCTTTTAGAAGATATCAATAAGTCAATAGACAATCAAAAGTATAAGAAACTAGAGATGGATGCATTAAAGATAGTTGTGTATGACCCTAAAACGCTTGAATGGAGAAAGGCTAAATATCAACGAAGATTACAGGTGTTAGACCCAAACATCTCCGATCTTCTCTACCGACTACCAAAAACATGTAGCGAGAAGGTTATTGAGTTCTCGGAGATAGTCTATTGCGATAAAGATGACGGGCTGAAATGTAAAGATAGGCCATTTAAAAACTGTACATATGAATTCGATGATGACATAGCAGGTAATGAACCACCAGTAACATGCCGCGCTAATGCGTATTATCAGATCTTACGAAAAAATACTGACAAATTCGATAAACAGTTGATTTACCCATCAGTGCGGCCTATTAAAAACTCATATTGTCTAACGGTCCTTCGAAGATGGCAATCATTCACACCCGCACTATCAAGTGGTATCGAAATTAATAGTAAAGGTGGCGGCTATTTTGTTTACAAAACTGGTACTGATGGCTTAATCGAGGAGGGCATTGTTATCGACCCAGGGTTTGATTTCTTAGAGAATTTCCAGCGTGAAGGGTTCTCAATACGGGACATAACAGCGGTTGTCATGTCACATGCACATGTTGATCACACAGTTGATTTTATTCCGATCATTAGCTTATTCGCAGAGTACAACAAAAGAACGAAAAGCAAAGATAAAAAGCTTCTCGCAATAATGTCAGCCGGTTGTTTTGATAAATACTCGCAAGCAATAACTCAGTCAAAAGAGTATTTTTGTGATGTTATTGTTGCTAACTATAAGAATGGTAATGTTAAGCAACTTCCATCAATAGACCAATTAGAGCATTTTACGATAAATGTTAGAAAAGCATTACACCAGGACTACACTGCATACGATACATTAGGGATAATTATAAGCGCAAGACAGAAAACGCCACAGACCGAGACTGTGAAACCAATAATCGGTTTCACGGGTGATACAAGATGGTGGGAAGGCATGGAGGAACAATACGAAGGTATTGCAGCAATGTGTATAAATCTGGGTGCAATCGTCAACGTGACAAACCGTGAACAAATCAATAGGACCCTAAATAAGCATGAAGGTGTAGAGAAGATCTTGCGTGACGAAAACCATTTATATTGGCCGGGATTTACACTACTAACCGAAAAGCTCACCAACGGACGTAAGATACCGAAATTAATAATCATATCTGAGCTTGGCGAAGAGCTTAAAGGCGGGCTGAAAACAGACTTGGCAAACCAACTAAATGAAACGGCTGAGCAAACACATTTCTTACCTGAAGACGTCGGTTTGACCATTAAACTACTTGGCGATATCTCAAACGAGCCACAACCGAAAACATTTTGCTTTGCATGTGGTTCTTTGGTCGAGCCCAAAGACATAGAAATTGTTCCCTACGGAAAAGAAGAGGCGACTTATTATGTCTGTAAAGCATGCTGGAGTTATCGAGAAAAAATGGTTATGGAGCAAATAAAAGACTACCATGAGAATGGCTGGCTAGTAAAAGTTAGAGAAGATTTATAAATGTCCTATTTGTCAAAAGCGCGCAGATCTCTTATAGCCTCACAAGAATCTTTGCTTTCAAGGTGCATGGAACCTAAGCGTATTTGTAGGATTACATCAATTGCTTATAGCAATCAAAAAGTGGAACATGCACAAAAGGTCGCTTCTTTTATATTAAAAAAGCAACTCAAAGACGGCGGATGGTCAGATACCGAGGAGACGATCTGGTGTGCAAAAGCATTATGTAATTTCGGCGGACACTACCTTCCTAAAATTAACGATGCCTTAAAATGGCTCAAATCGATGCAGCATCCATCGGGCGGCTGGGGTCTAACAAACCGAGACATGCCAAGAATCCCTACAACAAGCCTTGCTCTAGCCTTACTTCCTCAACTGTTTTGTGAATCCGCGTTCTCGTGGTTAGAGAATGAATGGGCAAAAGATATGAAAGCTAAGGTAAAGCTCACCTACAAGGGTGGACTCACACTTATGGCATTTGGACGAAACGCGATCCAACCGAAAAACCCCAGTCTCATCGAGCAGACGCTAACTTATCTCGCTGCTGAGCAGATTGACGATGGTGGCTTTGGACCGTGGAAGAACCATCCTATCGGAAGCGATCCATGGAGTACCGGA
>NZ_PFNG01000051.1:4117-9536 GCF_002791875.1 Candidatus Aquicultor secundus
TGCCTACGCCTATTGGGGCCTTACCGAAGCACTAAAATTCCTGGGTGAAATCTAGCTATGTGTGGCATATGCGGTATTTTTAACGAGAAAAACCAAGCGGCTATCACGGCCATGCTTGATTCAATCAAGCACCGTGGACCAGATTCTTTTGATGCTCGCGGTAACGATAACTATTCTTTCGGTGGGTGTCGGCTACAAATTGTTGGTGAGCGTATTATACCCCTCCCCTCCACCTTTTCCGACAACTTAGTCTTTCTAAACGGAGAGATTTACAATTATCGAGAGCTTGAGAATGACCTGGGGTCACAGGGCATAAGCTTCGAACATAATAGCGAGGAAGCGGTCATTTTCAAGCTCTTCCAAAAATATGGCGAAAGGGCACCAGCCTATCTAAAAGGCATGTTTGCCATTGCAATTATGGCCGAGGATAAACTTATTCTTGTTCGCGATAAGTTTGGCATCAAGCCGCTATATTATAAAAAGCTAGGTAGCAGAATCATTTTTGCTTCAGAGATAAAATCGATCCTTCAACATCCAGAGGTAACACCAAAAATAAACCATAGTGCCCTTGATGAGCTCTCGGTCTTTGGCTACATAGCATCCCTCGACCAAACACTATTTGAAGGCATCTATCAGGTGTCACCCGGACATGTCATAGCCTTTGAGTCGGGCAAAAAAACAAGCTATAAATTTGCCGAGCTACAGGAGTCAAATCTGCTAGCTCGCGAAGGGGATAATTATGAATCGGCTGCCATAATGCTCTATGCGACCATTAAAGCCAGTATGGCTCAGATGCTGGCTCATGGATCGCAAGAGAAAGGATTTTATCTTTCAGGTGGGATGGATTCTTCCCTCTTAGCAAGCGTTGCAGCAAGCCTTTCAGGCAAGCCCGTTTCAACCTTCACATTATCAGATTCCGAAGAATCTGAGGATTTGCTATCGGCTAGAAGAGTTGCTAAGGCATTAGGGGCTAATCATCATGAATTTAAAATTGGTATTAATGATTACTTAAAAGAGCTTCCGCATTTTATTCATCATTACGAGAATATAATTGCTGGTGGCGTCTTTGATATCCACGGTGGAATCGCTTTTCAGCTTCTCTCAGAAAAAATATCTAAACATGTGAGAGTTGCTTTCTCAGGAGAAGGGGCTGATGAATTATTTGGCGGCTATCCTTGGACTTATACCCATCCATTGGGCTTTTCTGATCGGATCCGCATGCGCCTCGAGCGCTTTAGAGATAACAAGAAGCTCGTAAGTCTTGTTGATTCACTCTTCCCTCAACCAGAAGATGAAGATATATACCGCAAGAACATTTTTGATTTCCTCATAAAGGGTGGGCTGGCTAATTACCATTTATGGAGCGTTGACAGATCCTGCTCGGCCTTCGGTTTTGAAGTGAGGCCCGCCTATCTTTATGATGATATTGCTGATTTTGCCCTGTCTCTGCCAATCGAGTATAAGGCGAGAAAAAATGAAACAAAGCGGATTCTTAAGGATGCTGCGCTCCCTCTCTTTAATCAATACGGCATTTCTGATGTTATCCATCGACAAAAACGCGGCATGCCAACTGCCGTTAACAACATCGCGAGCGAGCTTAAAGAACTAGCTCAGACGCTAATTACAAATAAGACCATATCCAAGCATCCTTTTAAGAAGTATATAATCAACCCTATAGACGCAATAATGTTTGACCTGTTCTTCTATATTTTCTTTGCAAACAAAGGAAATCTCCCGGATGGTCTTGATGTAATCGAGTTCTACAAAGAAGGCGTCAATGAAGATTTGTATGGTTAGTAAGTTTCCGCCGATTCAAGGCGGAATTGCGGCCAGAACATATTGGTTAGCAAGAGGACTCGCTGAAGCTGGGCATGAGATCACCATCGTGACTAATAGTGCCTCGGTCGAGAAGAATTATAAGATTTGCGGTTGCGATGAGCACTTGAGGACCCTAAAAAATATCAGTGTCCAGAGCATTAGCGATGCCACACCGTGGCATATCCCCAATTCGCAGGAATACACCATACGATTGCTCAACCGCATTTTACAGCTATTGAGATCCAAGCACTTCGATCTAATAGATGCCGGCTATCTGGTCCCGTACGGGATTGTCGCATACCTAGCGCATAAAGTTACTTCGGTTCCTTATGTAATTCGTCACGGCGGCAGCGATATTGCAAAATTTATGGATAATCCGGAATATAGAGACGTTATCAAAGAAACTATAAGCGCAGCGAACCTCGTTGTAACCGATGAAAAGCATGAAAAAATAAATGGCTTATTAAACCCAAATACGATCGTCTTGCCACCATATGTACCAGATGAGCGGGCTTTTAAGCCTACAAACAAGGCAGATAAGAGTGTTCCGGTCTTTGCTTATATCGGCAAGGTTAACTTTTTCTGGCGACGTAAGGGGCTCGATACAATCGCGAGTATGTTCAAGGAACTGGATAGTAGTAATTATCGGCTTATATTTGTTGCTGAAGGGTTAGGCTTAGAAGATTTTAAGAACTCATTGAGCCCAAATATGAGAGATCGCATCTCCTTCCAACCATTTGTCCCTCCATGGGAGATGCCCGGACTTCTAGCATCCATTGATTATCTTTTCCATTTTGTAGTCGATGAGCCAATTGAGAACCCACCAAATCTAGTTCTCGAAGCTTTAGCCTCAGGCACGGAGATCTTAACCAACCAAGACCTACAAACATCAGACGGTGTGCATAAGCTAGATCCCAGCGATATTCATACATGTGCTAATTATCTGGGTGATTTCATCTCAGATTATCCGAGCCACAAACCGAACGGTCAAGCAAAACTACCGTTCCTCAAGCCAAACCGCCAACGCTATATTCAACAAAATATCGAGATTTATCACCGCTTACTGAAAGCTTAAGAAGGTAACGCTAAGCCTACATTTTATCCCCTACGTTTCAAGATAATTAGCCATTGCAGCACACTTGCCTAAAGAACATTTGTTCAGTATAATATAGCTAAGTTAGCTAATTTAACTATATTGGGGAAAAATGGCTATTAAAAGTATTAGCTCAACCCAGGCACAAAATAATTTTGGGCAAGTTCTTGATGATATTACTCGTAATAATACACGATATATTGTAGAGCGCCGTGGAATACCGCAAATGGTTGCCTTTAGTTTTGACGATTTTGCACGAATGCTTGAGGATGAGAACGAGCGCAAGAGGCTTGATGGAATAATTAAAGAAATTCGCCCTAAGTATAATCTTGGGCGAGTGCTTGAAGAACAAGCGTAGAGAGGATAAATGGTTCCCTTGACAGATTCACAAAGTAATCAGCTGGAGCTGTTTAAGCTTATTAAAGAAAAAACAGCCATTCAAGCAAATAATAAAAATGGTGCGGAATTTAGTAATCCTGCTTTTGCAGGCAATAAAATACGTCCCATACATCGCTGGGTGCCATGGATAGCTGGCTTTTCAAGCGATTTTGTTAAAGACGCACTCCATGAATATTTGCATAATAAAGGTGTTGTTCTAGACCCATTCTCGGGTGTAGGAACAACTCTTGTTGATGCGGTGCTAGATGGCCATAATGCAGTAGGTTTTGAGATTAACCCTTATGCTGCACTTGCCTGCCATGCGAAGGCACATGCACATAGAATAGACATTAATATCCTCCAAAAGAACATGCTAAAGCTTAAGGAGTTCTATAAAGATAAGGCATCGTCCAACTATATTCCAATAAGTGAGCCGCCAAAGGGATTTAAAACGCGAGCTGAGTTTTATAGCCCTGCTGTCCTGGGCAAAGTCTTAATTATCCAAGATTTTATCAATTCTATCGAGAGCCCAGACATTCAAGAATTATTTAGACTTGCGTTTGCATCAACTATGGTTCGATATTCAAATTATTCTTATGAGCCTAGCTTGGGTCGCCGTGTTAGCGCTGGCAAGGATAATATAGAAGATTTCCCTGTTGGGGAAACCATATTAAATAAGTTAATAGATATGGCTGAAGACATCGCCTGGTTTAAAAAGAATTTACCGGCCTCCGATGCAACTGTAAGGATCATTAACGCTTCCTTCTTTGAGTATGAATCACATCTTACACCTGAGTCGGTTGATGTGATTATTACTTCACCCCCTTATCTTAATAATTACCACTACAACCGAAACACCCGTCCACAGCTATACTGGTTGGGGTACGCAGAGAATCCAAGGGATTTAAAACCCCTCGAGAACTCAAACTTTGGGAAGTACTGGCAAACAGTAAGAGGCCAAGAATGCCTAGAGCTTGGCTTCTTACTACCAGACAGCGATCTAGAAGATACGTTGAAGTTGCTTAGAACCCTTCATGCCGAGAAAGGGGTCTACGGTGGTAATGGTTGGGCAAATTATGCAGCAGCTTACTTTAGGGATTGTCACACATTTGCACAGGGAATAAATTATGCCCTTAAGCCAGGTAGCACAGCATTGGTCGTTATTGGGAATAGCATATTGCAAGGCGTTTCTATTCCGACCGACGTGTATTTTGGTAAGATCGCGGAAAGCATAGGCCTTGAGCTTGTGGATATACACATTCCAAGAGCAACGAGGGTCGGCAACAGCATTATCCAATCTGATGTCCGTGTGACTAAAGCTAAAAACTCACATCAACTTTATGAAGCGGTAGTAGAACTAAGGAAGCGGTAATTTACGAAGGGCTCTTTGCACCTTTTCAACAGTATCCTCTAAACGCGGCGAGGCTCCAGTTAAGCGCTCTGCCCACGGTCTTCCTGAGTGTAAAATATCCCACTCTGATTTAGCTTGATTGTATCGCCCCGAGCCAGGGTCATGATTACCGAAACCATCTACAACCGAGTTCCACAGCGGCATAAACCGCCTTATAAGCTCTGCCTCAACAGGGACGACTAAGTCGCTTTCGATATTCTGAAGAATCATAAAACGGCATTGAAGTTCATCGATATCTAAATTGGTAGCTTGCGCTATACTGCGAGCGTGCTCCACAAGCCTACCAAAGAGATTTGCAGATTCGGATATCTGCGTCCTCGCTGTTCTCCAACCAGCCGGAACAGCCTTGCCAACGTAAATTGGCTGCATCAAAGCCCTGCTGTTTAAGAATGCTATCGGCCTATAGAGTTCAAAACCACCAATATAGTAAAGCGCATAGACACCACCACCGATAAAGCGATCTGGAGGCGGAAGCCTATGAGCCGGGGTTTCAGAAAAGAACCTTATAGCATCATCCACTACGCTTCGGAACTTAGACGAACGGAAGATATGTAAATTCAGGTCAGCGTTTATTCCCATTTTTCTCCGCAACCCCGCAACTAATTACTATTGAGCTTTAATAATAGCATAAGCAACCAATGGCCGTAATAACAGATAGACTCTAAGCACACGTATACATCCAGGATTATTCGTTAAAATATTTTAGGCAAAAAGATGAA
>NZ_PFNG01000051.1:9593-15416 GCF_002791875.1 Candidatus Aquicultor secundus
GAGGGCCTTGTCATTATTATCTGAGCCCTCCATATATTAACATGCATTAATGTACCTAGTTTCTTGGCAGCTTATTACATGAGTTAGCTAGGGCGAATATACTCTTGGGATTTGTCTATGGTTTCGCAATTAAACACTGTCGCGACAATTTGGTCTACGGCTTGAGCATAGTGACTAGTCTCGAATTGGGCTTCGTCTGATAGACGTTGCTCAAGGAAGAATTTTACTGCCGTAAGGTTAGCTGTCCAATACCAGTTGGCATATAAAGCATAGGCGGGCAGACAAAGCCGAGCTTGCTCTGGTGCAACTTCTGTTGCTAGAGAACCATAGTACATATTAAGAGAATAGGCAAATAATCTGCCTAGGTCTTTGGTCTGCTTATAGCCCTTTGTTTCGTCAAGTTTACCAGCGCTACCTTGTTTTAATTTCCGTGGAATTTTGCGCCATTGATTTGGCTCGGGGCAATAGAACTCAGGTTCAGATGTAACATACCTTCGGGAGGGAAGTTAGCGAGGTCGAGTTCTCCCCCAAACTCAACGAGGTGGTATCTTCGACATCGCGATGGATTATTTTTACCTCAGGCAAAACTGGCAAATACGGAGATCGCAAGGGCGGCGGGGAAGAGGTTAACTTATACACGTAAATATCAAAGAAACTGCTGCTATTGCCGGGTCTAATATCGCTGTGGAGAACATGGGACGATCTTCGAATTTCTTGGAGAGCAAAGGCGCACAAATTACTGTTCAAGATTGCTAAATTTGAGTTGTTATTCGATAGGCATGACAAGCTTTCACAAATGCGTCCCAAGTCTTCTAGGTGTTCCGGTTGAGTAAGTAATCTAAGGAACCGATAAAGATTATTAACATGATAGAGGGAGGTAAAGTGATGCATAAGCCAACAAAAAGATTTCATAATCTTACTGGGAGCTGTAGCGCCTCTAAGAGCGGGCAGACAGAAGGTGTTCTTTGTGAACTAGAAGAGGCGTGTCGTGCGCTAGTAGACAATGTCGGTGTTGCTATCTTCCATACTGACAGCAAAGGGAATATATTTGAAGCAAATAAAATGGCGATAGAACTTGCTGGCTACACCAAAGAAGAGCTTCTTGATATGAATGCTTCGCAGTTTCTGTCAAATAAAGACTTCGAGCGATTGCTTGATTTAAAGATAGAAGAAATTCCAACGGGATATTATCCATTAAGAGATACATTGTTGCTCGAAAAAGATGGGCATGAAGTTCCCGCAGACCTAATGGTTAGTATTGTTGAATACAAAGGTAGCCGGATATTCCAGATATTAGCTAGCGATATCACCGAGCACCGCAGACGCCATGATTCTCTCTTAGAGGCTAAAGAGCGTGTGGAACAAATATATAACATTATACCAAGTGCAATATTTACTGTCGATACGAATAACAACCTGACTAGTTTCAACAAAGCAGCCGAAGAGATTACAGGTTTCAGCGCTAAGGAAATAATAGGTAAAAAGTGCACGACTTTCGCGGTTGGGCCTTGTGCGAGAGGGTGCGGACTCTTGGAATTTGCAGATCAGATAGACGAACCAATCATTGGTAAGATATGTGAAATAGAGACAAAAAGCGGTGAGATACGAATTATATCAAAAAACATGGATATACTAAGAGACACGCGAGGGAATGTTATTGGCGGTGTTGAAAGTTTCGAGGATATAACTGAACGAAAGATTGCTGAAGAGACTATCAAGTACATGGCTTATTACGATTCTCTTACTGGCCTCCCAAATCGAACTCTATTTAATGATCGTCTCAGCGCAGCGCTAGGGCATGCCCATCGAAATAACGAAAGACTAGCAGTGCTATTTATTGATTTAGATAATTTTAAAATTATCAATGATACATTAGGTCATGCTGTTGGAGACGAATTGCTTCAAGCCGTTGCAGAACGATTAAAGAAATGTGTGCGCATCGAAGACACTATTGCCCGATTAGGGGGCGATGAATTTGTAATAATGTCGTCACGGGTTGATAATCCTGAACATGCAGCAGCGCTTGCTAAAAGGTTATTAGAAACAATAAGGCCTCCGTTTAACTTAGAAGAGAGAGATTTCCACATAACAACCAGCATAGGTATTGCTCTTTACCCTAATGATGGAGAAGATAACCAGGCTCTGCTAAAGAATGCAGATACCGCTTTATACAGTGCAAAAGGGCTTGGCAGAAACAACTACCAGTTCTATGAATCAACCATGAACATTATGGCTAGCTAAATGCGCTGATTTCTCTTTAGCTTGGAGATAATTTAACCCTGACATCTCTACCAGGGATTTTCGGTGTAGAATATGAGATTCGAACGGCCTCCAATACCCTCGCACCATCCATACTGAGCCTTGATTTCTCGCATTTAATCATCACAACACTTAACGGCCAAATTCTTGCTCGATTTGTTTCTTAACCAAATAATGGCTAGTTGCTTCGATTTAATAAAAGAACCTGACTTCGCCGCGTATTTAAAAGTAGCCGCTTTACCGCCGGCCCTCGGGTATGGGTGCGGTATCGCTGTCTGGCTTATAGAGCGGATACTTCTTCATCGGATAATGTAGCTCGTTGTATCTACTTTAGCTATCGGCTAGCGCATATTTTGCTAAGCTGCCTTTCTCTCGCTTGGCACTCAAGTGTAAGCAGGATTTTCTATTCCAGATCAATCTCCAACTTATTTCGTTGCTTTGCCCGCTCTTTTACGTGTTAAAATGGGTAAGTAAACAAAATAACTACATGGGTGGTCCTTAGAATGACAGCGGATAAGCATCAATCAAACCCAAACAACATGATCGGCCGGTTTACAGCCGATGAGATAGAGCAGGCGCATGGCGCCGTCTTCGACACGGCCGCCGATATTATGTACATCTTCGATGTCGATAGCCTGCAAATCCTAGATATGAACCCACGTGGGCTCGAGGAACTTGGGTATACCATAACCGAGATACGGCAAAAGGATTTTTACGACCTGCACGCCGTCGAGGAGCGCGAGCGGGCCGAGCAGATCGTCGAGATGTACAGAAGAGAGGGCGGCATCTACAATATCCGCGACCTGCACCTTCGGAAAAAGGACGGCGGCCTGATCCCGGTGGAGAAAAACGGTAGGATCACCGAGGTCAACGGCAAGCCACTCGGGCACTGAATTTGCCGCGATATCAGCGAGCGGGTCAAGGCAGAGCTTGAGATCCGCAAGCGGGTGGAGGACCTGGAGGTCCTTAAAACAGTTGCACTGAGCATATCGTCGGGACGTGACAAGGATGAGCTTTTTTACACCATCGTTTCAAGCGCCGTCGAGCTCATCGACTGCGACGCGGGCGGGCTCGCCCTGTTTGATGAGAAAGACCAGCGCATCATCCTCCCCTATACCTATAACCTACCTGCATATCCGGCCGGTTTCAGCTACAAACTCGACTCGGATATTCTTAGTCTCGCCATCAATTCCGGACAGGCACAGCAGACGGATAGCTACCGGCAAGA
This sequence comes from Candidatus Aquicultor secundus, assembly GCF_002791875.1. Lineage (NCBI taxonomy): Bacteria > Bacillati > Actinomycetota > Candidatus Aquicultoria > Candidatus Aquicultorales > Candidatus Aquicultoraceae > Candidatus Aquicultor > Candidatus Aquicultor secundus. The sequence continues at coordinate 13,081 of NZ_PFNG01000051.1, forward strand.
ACCCCACGGGATAGAAGGGCTGGTTGGCACAGGTATTCGGGCAATGGTGGTCGTCCCGTTGAGGGCACGGGGCAAGATCCTGGGGGCGCTCTGGTTGACGATGCTCGGCTCGAAGCGGGTCTTTTCCGCATATGACATGGTCTTGCTCGAATCCATCGGCGGGCAGGCCGCCGTGGCCATCGATAACATCAACCTCTTTGAGGAACAGCGCTATATCTCGGAAACGCTGCAGCGCGGGTTTGCTCCAGGGCGACCCCCGCGAGCAAAACACACGGATATCGGCATCTTCTACGCATCGGCAACGATTGCCGCCGTTGTCGGCGGGGACTTTTACGATGCGGTACAGCTTGCAGATGACAACGTCAGCATATTTGTCGGCGATATTTCAGGGAAGGGGATCGAGGCGACTGCGGATGCCGCAATGGTAAAGTATACCTTGCGGGCGGTCTCTTTTGAAGACCCCGATCCCGCAAGCGTCTTAACGAGCGCCAACGATATCACCGCAAACCAGCTTATGGGCGGGCACTTTGCCACGCTGGTTTACGGTCTCTACAATACGGCGAGCGGGGAACTACTCCTTGGTATCGCCGGGCACCCATACCCGCTTCACTACTCGGCGGCCAGAGGTGAAGTCGCACCGGTTACCGCCAACGACCCGGCGTTTGCGCTTATCAAAAACTACCGGTATACGGATGTGGCGCTTCGCTTAGCGGAAGATGATCTGCTGGTCCTCTATACCGATGGGATCATAGAGCTTCGCCGCGACAAGGAGTTCTTTGGGATGGAGCGCCTTGGTGAGCTTATCGCAAAATACTCCGCACTAAAAGCGCAGGAGATAGCGGATAGGATCATCGAAGAGGCCAGGGAGTTTGCCAGGGGGCGCCTGACGGACGATATCGTATTGATGGTGATCAAGCGCACTGGCTAGGTGGCAGGTTTCGCGGGACGCTCCCGTTCCTGAATCGCCTTGTAGATCACAAAACCTGCGGCGCCAAGACCGAACAAAACGTAAAGGAACCTGAGCACCGGCCCCAGGAAGGGTATCGCTCCCAGAAGCATTACTATGAAAAGCCCGATGAGAAGGGCAAGCGCGTTACCGCCGCTCAGCTTAAAGTACCCACTGATCAACTTTCCAATCGCGAGGCCAACAAAAATTTTGGCGACATAAATCCCGAGGACGTATAAGAAGATTGCCGTCAGGCTTATGGGAATCGTTATTACCAATATCAAGAGAATGAGCGCTGCCAGCGGCACAAGTATGAAAAGCGCCAGGCCGACCAGGAGGCTTATCCAGGTCGAATTTACCACAGCGGCGGCGATGCGCGGAACTTTTACCGGGAACAACGCGAGCAATACGATGCCGAAGAGATATGCCGCGAGAAACGAGACTGGTTTACATCCAGGCGCGCCGTGCCACCAACGGGGCCGTCAATAACAACGCCGCCGCCGGCCGCCTGCAGTTTTCTGCCGATGGCACCGCTAAGCTGGGCGTTGCCCGAGGCGAGAAGTGCGTCGCGACCGATAGATGCTGAGGACGCGGCCTCGATGGTGCCGCCCGCAATCAACAGGTCATCGCGAACCGGCCCGTTTATGGTAACCGTCCCACCCGCTACGATAAGATCCCCGTTAACTTTACAGTTGACGACAACCGTTCCTCCCGAAACATAGAGATCGTCGTTGATGGTCTCTCCTGAATCGATGGTGACGTTATTGGATGATCGCAGCGCAGCGGCGAACGCGGCCTGCGGCACAATGAACAGAATACTACACATGATGGAGATGGTAATCAATACTAACCGTTTCAAGCGCTCAACCCCTCTACTCTACGGTAGATGGAGCATGACCCCATCGTAGTTGAAATTCGAGGCAACACCAGTAAGCCCATTCTAAGCTACACCCTCCTTTACGCCACGCGCTCAGGTAGTAAGACCCGCATTTACGCTTAACATTGTCGCCGATGAACCGGATAATAGAGTTTTAGAATGTGCGGTAGCAGCAAAAGCCAATATTATTGTCACCGGAGATAAGCATCTATTAGATCTTAAAGCATATGAAAGTATAAGAATAGTAAGGGCGGCAGATCTGCTTTATATTGTTTAAAATCAGGGCTTTATCAACCAATTCCGTACCTATGTAAGCCATGCACTTTTCACAATTGCGCACTTTCTCTGTTTGCATCTCTTATTTGCGCTGGTAGGACAAGTGGTCGGTGCCTGACACCTAGACATCAAGGCCCTCATTGCCTTCGGGTCAAACTTCATGCCCTGATCTTTCTTCATGCGGCTTATGGCCTGGTATGCGGTGAGTCTTTCATCCGGGTTGTCGGACCGCGTGAG
>NZ_PFNG01000087.1:0-5941 GCF_002791875.1 Candidatus Aquicultor secundus
CCCCTCCTGAACGCCTTTCGAAAGCACGCTCAAGTCCTTTTCCAGCAAGACGATATCGGCCGCCTCTTTAGCAACATCCGCCGCAGTATCAACCGAAATCCCCACGTCTGAGGCATGAAGCGCCGGGCCGTCGTTGATACCGTCGCCTATGTAGCCGACCACGTTCCCGGCCTTCCTTAAAGCAAATAGGATGCGCTCCTTCTGGTTTGGCTCGACCTCCGCAAAGACCTCGGTGTGGTTGACCCTCCTTCGCAGGGCGTTATCGCTCATGTGGTTTAGCTCGCTGCCGGTGACAATGTGCGGGTTAGTTAACCCGACCTGCTTGCTCACACTTGCCGCGACCAGCGCGTTATCCCCGGTGATAATCTTTAGGTCAACCCCCAAATCCTTCATGCGGCCGATTGTTTCGATAATGCCCTTCTTCGGCGGGTCGTACAGCAGAATAAACCCGATGAAGGTCATACCGACCTCAGAGTCTTTGGTAATATCGATGGTCGACCCCACATCCTTGCAGCACACCCCGAGCGTGCGGAAGCCCTCTGCACTGAACTGCTTAAAATGTTCTCTAATCTGCCCGTCGACCTTATGGATATCGACAACCAGTCCATTTGGCAGCTCTGCCTGAGAACACACGTCAAGAATACGTGCCAGCGCGCCTTTCGTCACCATCAGGTGTGCGTCGTCCTTTTCAACCAGCACGCTCAGGCGTTTCCGAATAAAATCGTAGGGGACCTCATCGATCTTTCGATAGGCAGATACATCAAGCTTTTTATGCGTGCGGATCGCCTCGTCGATCGGGTCCATAAAGCTGGTCTCGTAAAACGCATTGAGGTACGAATAGAGAAATACCTTCTCGCTGTCATTGCCGTCGATAGCAAGCGCCCCACGCACACGCACCACGCCCTCGGTTAGCGTACCCGTCTTGTCCGAGCAGAGAACGTTCATGCTGCCGAAATTCTCGATTGCCGCAAGGCGCTTGACGATTACCTTGTTCTGCGCCATTCGTTTTGCGCCGTGGGCCAGGTTTATACTGATAATCGCGGGCAAAAGCTGCGGCGTAAGCCCCACGGCCAACGCGAGCGAAAACAAAAACGAGTCGAGCACCGGGCGGTTCAGGTACACGTTAATGGCAAAAATCGCGACAACCAGCATGAGCGTCACTTCCAGCAAAAAGTATCCGAAGTACTTTACCCCATGCTCAAATTCGGTCTCGGGGGCCTTAAGCTTCAGGCTCTCTGAAACCTTACCGAATTCCGTTTCCCTGCCCGTGCGCACGATAACCGCCTTTGCGCTTCTGCTGACCACATGCGCTCCCATAAACAGGGTGTTTTTGCGCCTGGCAAGGGGCGTATCCGCGGGCACGACCCCCGGCTCTTTTTCCACGGGGTAGGTCTCACCGGTTAACGTCGCCTCATCTACATACAGATCGCTCGATTCAAGTATCAGGCAGTCCCCCGGGATACTGTCCCCCGCCGTTAAAATCGTGATATCACCGGGAACCGCCTCGTCGATCGGGATATCCACCTGTTTACCGCCACGTAAAACCGTTGTTTTCACTTCGACGATTGCAAGCAGCTTCTCAACAGCGTCGGTCGCACCTTTCTCCTGCCAGAACCCTAAGGAACCGCTGATAAAGATAATCGTCATGATGATAAGGGCGGTCACACGGTCCTCGAGGAAAAATGAGAGAACGGCCGCAAACAGCAAAATGATGATTATCGGGCTTTTGAACTGGGATAAAAACAATGTAAACGACCCCATCCGGCGTCGCGATTTGAGCAGGTTCGGGCCGTAGCGCTCGAGCCGCTCGGACGCTTCGGGGGTCATGAGACCGTCGGGGGTCGTATTAAGGTTCCTGAGCGCTTGCTCTGCGGAAACGCTCCAAAATATGGTTAACTGCTCGCTCATAAAAAGCCTATTCTCCTTACATAATAACCAGAGCACCCATCTTTGACTATACGGTAAATGTCACGCTCAACGCCAATTCTTTTCCACGCTATCACGCCGGCTACCCTCCCGGCTTTTCCCCTGGTGCACGCTTTCTCCGTCTACCAAATAACGCGCTGAAAAACGGGAGTACAAGGCTTACCGATACAAGCGTGGCGGCGGTCAAAATACCAAAAATAAGGCGGTTGACCATTGAGTTTACGCGGATTAGCTCTTCATCCAGCCGGGGTTGGTTCGTAACAACCGAAAGCTCGCCCCTTGAAAGCTGCCCTAAAATCCTGCGGAGCTGTCGCGGGGCATTGACGCCGATATCCGCATAATCGAGCAGTGCGCGGGCCGACTTTTTAGCGAGCGCAAACGGAGAGCGCGTTTCTTCCCAAACCCTCCTGGCGAACGGGGTCATGGCCTCGGCGAACTTAAAATTAGGGTCGAGGTGCATAACAAGGCCTTCTTCCATGGAAATTGTCTTGACCAGGAGCGCAAGGTTTGCCGGCATCCGCAGGTTGTGGCGCCGGATAAGCGAGGTTACATCGTTGAGCACGCTGCGGACGTTAATCTCCCTGAGCGATAGCCCAAAATACTTAACGATGATGGAACTGATTTCGCTTCTCAACTCTGCATAGCGCTCGACACGCCCTGCTACCCCGAGATCGATATAGGCATCGATGATGCCGTCGGGGTCCTGGTCGAAAATCGCAATAAAAAGGTCGACGAGGTTCCCTTTCGTATCCTGGTCGACATAGCCCACCATACCGAAATCAACCAGGCCGATTACCCCGCCTTCCATAACGAAAAAGTTGGCCGGATGCGGGTCGGCGTGAAAGAAACCGTGGATGAATATTTGTTCCATAAGCAGATCGGTGCTTCGCGTCGCGATTATCGATGGCTCGAAACCCGCCCTGATGAGGGCGTCCCGGTCGTTGATGCGCAGGCCGGATATACGCTCCATTACAATTACGCTTGAGGTCGTATAATCCCAGGAAATCCGCGGGATATAGACGTGCTCGTCCGCCTCGAAGTTCCTGCGAAAACGGTCGGCGTTGCGGCCTTCCTGCAGATAATCCAGCTCATTAAGAAGTGTTTGAGTAAACTCCCTGGCTATTCCCTCGACATCATAGTTTTTTACAACCGGAAGTCGCCTACTCGCAAGGTTCGCCAGCTCATGGATGATAGCAACATCGATATTGACCTGCTCCTCAACCCCCGGCCGCTTGACCTTGATAACTACTTGTTCGCCGGTCATAAGCGTCGCGGCATGTACCTGGCCGATCGATGCGCTGGCAAGCGGCGTCGCGTCGATGCGTTCAAATATCTGGTCTACGTCGCGACCCAGCTCCATCTCGATCTGCAAGCGGATAGGCTCAAAGTCTACCGGCGGCACACTATCCAGCAGTTTCTCCAGCTCATGGATGTATTCGGGCGGCAGCAAGTCCACCCTGGTACTTAATACCTGCCCGAGTTTAATAAAGGTGGTCCCGAGTTCCTCAAATACCATCCGTACGTGCTCGGCCTGCGTATACGGCTCAACCCGCCGGGGATGCCCAAGGAGCCCCAACTGAAACGGAACAAACCGGGTCAGACCAAGCTGGGTCACCAAGAACCCAAAACCGTGCCTAAGCAGGGCGCTTGTAATCTCCCGATACCGATTTCTATATCTTCGCGAAACAGCCAACCGGCCGATCTGCGGAATAATCCAAGCCACCCGCCACCCCCTTTCTAGCCTTCTTTCATTAATTACCCTATTTAGCTGCTTGGTAACTACAAGGGGGTAAGGCTATCACTATCTCCAATAGTGGCCGAGATAAAAGCAACCGTACGGTATCTTTTCGAGGAGTAACGGCGTAAAGTGTCCGCAGGACCACTATGTGCGCGCAGCACTCAATGTTGCGGTGAATTTAATACAAGCCATAGAATCGGCTTGCAAGTAAAACGCATATGTCGTTAAATTAAGGGAGTAGATAGCAACCGCGCTCCAGGGGTTTTATGACACTTGGCGATGTTTTAACCCAATATCCATCGAGTTTTATTACGGTCGGTACGGCGTTCGCCTTTTTATGGCTTGCGCTGTACGTCTTCCGCGTCAATCCCGAAGACACCGTATCAAAACTGGCTTCCGGCGCTATGGTGACGGTCTTCTTCTACCTCTTCAGCACGTTCATGGTGGGTACGGCCGCATCGAAATCCCAGCTCATCCTCTATCAAAAATCACTCTGGTGGCTACCCTTCGCCCCGGTTCTATGGCTTCATCTCTCGCAAAAAGCAACGCGGCCGCTTCAGGCGGGCGGCGCCGTTGGTCGCCCGCTGGGAACCATTTTGAACGCGGCCCGGTCAAGCGCCGTGACGGGGGCCTTTTATGGAATTGCCGCCCTCTTTCTGCTGGCCGGCGCCTTTACCGATAGCCTCTTTAAGTTCAGCGCACTAACAAATACCGACCTACCGCTTAGATACCATAGTATCCCAACCGGGCCGGGTTACATCCTGTTCACCGCATTCATCTTCCTTATGATATCCATCGCCCTGGCAAACTTCCTTGCCGCCTGGTGGCAGGATAGAAAGCACTCGCAGTTCTTGTGGCTTAGCCTCGGAAGCCTCCTGTTCTGGATGGCCTCGACCGGTTTGTTGATTACCGGCATAACCGGAGCCACGGCGGGCTTTATTACAGGCAACAGAATTATGGCGATAGGAATTGTAATCGTTGCGATCGCAATACTTAAATATAACGCGTTGCTTAAAAAAGAAGCGCTGCAGAAGGACGCGATTTACGTCTCTATCGGCGCACTCGCAATCACTCTCGTGTATGTAGGGGCCGTCTTTATCGGAGAAGGCAGTATTCTTGATGTTCCCGTAGCAATTGTCGCGCTGGTAACTGCGCTCGCCCTTAGCAGCCACATGCTTGCCGACGCCCTCAGAATCTGGTTCAGCCGATTTATCGGAACGAGGTTGGGCCTCTTCACCGAAACCGAAGTCGATAAGATGAAGCACTTTTACAGCGAAGCTTCAAAGGTCAACCGGCAACAAGAGCCGGCAATCGACCTCTTTGACGACGGTGATGCGTCGGTTGACCGGCTCCTCGATCTGCTCACCCCGCGCCAGCGCGAGATAATCACGTTACGGGCGAAAGGTCTCTCAGATAAGCAAATCGCCGACACCCTCGACATAAAACTACCCACGGTTCGCAAACACATCGAGGACATCAAAACCCGCATCGGCTCCCGCGACAAAGCCGACTGCGCCATATACTGCGTAGTAACCGGCCTCCTCACCAAAGACGACCTCCTCGACTGGTTCGACTCGCTCGATATCAACGGAAACGGACACCGGTAAACTTACAACTCTCACTACCTGTCATTCTGACCCTACTGTTTGTCATTCTGACCTTACTGTTTGTCATTCTGACCTCACTGTTTGTCATTCTGACCTCACTGTTTGTCATTCTGAGCGAAGCGAAGAATCTAGAGAGCACCGGCCCAGCAAGTTATTAACCGTCTAAGCTTTTATAGCGATGTGCTGGAACAGATACCTACGAAAACCAACCTTCACTTAAATCTCTCCATATAGGATTCATTGATTCAATAAGGTCGGTCTTCCTTTTCCGTATCCAACCTTTAAGCTGCTTTTCCCTTTCAATAGCACTTTTTATATCCTCGGTAATCTCATAATAGACAAGCCGATTAACATTATACTTCTCAGTAAATCCCTCGACGAGTTTTCTTTTATGCTCAAAAACTCTCCGCTCGAGATTATTAGTAACGCCAATATATAGGGTTTTAGATCTATTGGTCATAATGTAGACGTAATACTGGTTCATAGTAGTTATAGTTCGTCAATGTACTCTCGAGTCCTCTTATTAATTAACAAGCTAGCTAGAATTTTAGCTATACTTATAGGACGCTAGATAAAGCGCATTATCTATCATAGACGATTGAGCCCTAATAACGCTTTACAGTATCTAGATTCTTCGCTTCGCTCAGAATGACAAATAGTAGGCTCAGAA
>NZ_PFNG01000275.1:0-5915 GCF_002791875.1 Candidatus Aquicultor secundus
ATCGCCATCGTCCGGAATTTATAGCAATCGAAAATATCTCCATTGCGACCAACCCTCTGCTGTTTAAAAAACGCCGGGCCTGGAGATTCAATTTTTATAGCGAGAGCGATCAAAGCCATAAGCGGCAATATTATGATGGATAGCAATGCACTTGTGAATAGATCAAACGTCCGCTTGGCAAACATGTTTAACGGGTTTGTCAAACTGTTCTTGATATTGAGCGTAAGCACCTGATCGTTAAAAGCATGATCGACCTCGGCACCCATGACCGACACGCCGGCAAGATCCGGGATGACCACGACCGATGACGCTTTTCGCTGCAGGCGATTTATGAGGCCCACCATCTCTTTTGGCGGCATGCTCGGTGTAGCCACGATCAAACGATCGGTGTCGGTTGCAGCCATGATCCGATCACTATCGCGAAAGCTCCCCAGGACCGGGAAAAACCTGCCGTTTACTTCAACGCTACGCAGCTGTTTTGCTGGGTCCTCGCCCAGGAAGCCGACAATCCGGTACCCAAGGTGGTTCTCCTGCAGCAAAGCGGTCGCAATCGAACGACCGGCCTCGCCCGCACCTAATATTAATACCGCCTGCGTTCCAAGACCCGCCCTCACCAAAATAGATTTGACGACAAAACGCCCGATTGGCAAAAGGATTATCGACAGAATATAGCCCACTAAGACAACAGTCCGTGACGTCTCACCGGTCAGCTGTCCCATAGAAATAATCGACATCAGGAACAGAAAGGCCAGTGAGGCCGCTTTAGTGATTTGTTTTGCCTCTTGCCAGAAGTGAAGGCGCTTCGTATAGAGGCCTTCATATGCAAGGCACATGGTAAAAACGGTAGCGATAATCCATATCCTATCAAGAAGCATGTGCGGCACCTCAGCAACAAACGCCCGGCTTACGGCGGGTAGAACATCTACGCGAATGATGGAGGCCAGGGATATAGCGGTAACGAGCATAGCAATATCACTCGCGACCAAAGCAAGTAGGGCCGCGAACTTGGATATCGCTTGTTTATTCCTTGCTAGAGGCAATTTTACGGATATCGCATCTGGATATAATATACTTGCCCCCGAGACAAGCTCTTGGGGAACTTTGGACATATTCTAACCCCTCGCGAAACATTGGATAAGAAAAGACTTAAATAGTAGGAATTGTTCTTACAAATACTGGTACAAAAGCATTTCGTGCGCAGATTTTTGAATGAAGCCTATGGCTAGGGAAGGATATTACTTTCAGTGCTTAGATGTATAGTCGAAACGATAAAAAAACGCTGTTAAATGCCTACATCTCTTCCTTTAAATTCATTACTTTATATATCCTAATATAGCACAATAAGGGTCCGCTACTCAAGTAATTTACTTACAAATTGTGGTAATATTGGCGCATGTTGACCTATCTCTGCCTAAAGTGGCAACTGGGCGCTACTTCAGCTTACTTTAAGGGGCTCGCCTGAATCAAACGTGAAATAATCAGTAAACGCCTAGCTGCCGAATATATGGGGTCGCAGGTTGAAAGAATAAGACGAGGTTCACCCTTTGCGGTAACATCACGCCAGTCATCGGGCATGACCTGTTTGATTTGAGCGACCTCATATGTAAAGACGGCTCTCTTTGTGTAAATCGTGATCTTATCGGCAGGTGCCAGCTCGTGTAGGTTATGAAAGGGCGCGCTATACATCGTGCGATGACCCGATATCAAAACAGTCCCATTATTACCAAGCTTTGCGGTTTTTGAGACATGAATAGGTCCCTTTGCAAGATTAGCCCAGGTTTCACCCTCGATAACACTCAACCTCAAGTTAAGTTTAGGTATTATGAGAAAAGCGATATCCTGACCGGGTGAATAAACCCCCCGATCAGCCAGCGATGTTAGATCTGTTTTCTTAGGGTCGTTCTTTGCGGTTTTGGTCGCATTATCATGTTTCTTACCGGTTTGGGTGGAGCCTGCTTTGATCGTCGACTCCCATTTTTTTGCCTCGCTTAGCTGATAGTAATGAGCGTATAGCCATAGACCTGATGGTATAGCCAGCAGCAACAGTCCGATAACCAGCATTATGTTAGCGGTCTTATTGAAGTTTGAACTTTCTCGTCTATTCCCCATGCTCGGCTCCCTCTATGACCAAGTTATCTTTTGTCTCCTAGTAGAAAATCGAGTCTTGTATCCCGGACAAGGTCTTCGCCCCATGTCACGACTTCCCCATTCTTTTTAAACCCTGCCGGTAACCGGCTGAATTCAAAACCCTTCGGCGGCCGCACGATGAGCGTTAAACGTGGCGCATTAACCACGGGCTGCGCTTGGCAATCAAATATGTAGTTAAACTCGCCATTACGAACGGCCAAAACACTTGGGAGCTCATAGATAAACTCCACGGTTTTGCTTCCGCCGGGAGGCACGCGAACATAGTGGGAGAACACACATTTATCGGTCTCTTGCCCTACCTCAGTGGCACAGCTCTTACCCTCTTCCTTCGCGAAAATAAGTTGAGCCGACTTGGGTGTGTATACGTTTAGCCAGGTATTTGTGTACCCGCGCGGCACGATACTTCCATCCCCAGAGACATAATCGGTCAAACTGCCTGCAGGAGCTGTGTTTGAGATAACTATCTTTGCCCTGGCCCGCGCCGACCCATCAGCCCTTAGGTCGATAAAATAATCGATCGTTTCATCGACATAGACATCGAGCTTGTTCGCCCCATGGTTTTGCATTACTACCTGTAAGTAATCGCCGGATACAGGCATCAGCGCACCGGCGTAACCGACCTCTTGCAATAACTTTTGTTCCTCCCTGTGCGTGCTAAAAAACACCATATGCTTCTCAGCAAATGCACGATTAACCGCAACCATAAGCTGTTGCTTATTGGGAACATCCCCTGATAGTGTGCGTGCCCAGACCGCTTTCGCTATATCAGACAAAAAATTCTTGCGGTCTTGGCGGTTTTTATAGTGCGCATAAGGCTTAATAAGCGTCTCACTGACGACGTTTTTATCATCAATGACAAGGCTTTTATGTTCTGTGTCAGGCACCGTTACCGGGCCGATGACCGTTAGTAGGTATTTGAGCCCTATGGGATCGATGCTGATCACCCCATCTAATTGTTCGCCTTTCGCACTTTTGTATAATCCGAGCACCACCCTACCGACCGTAGGAAAATCTGGGCTCATATTTATATTTAGCCAGGTGCTCGCTGCCTTGAATCTGCCATACCTCTGCATATAATCCGCGGGAACTTTAATGGGGAGTTGATCGTATTTTTGCAACCTATGGATCTCATTGAAGTCATTGAGCTTGATTTGGCCGTGATCGGCGGTTATTATTCCATAATTACCTATAATTCCCCCGGTCGCCCTAAGCTCCGCGTTGTTTTGAATAGCAAGGAAGTACCGCCGCTTGCCTTGTTCCCCAAGCATACGCGGAACCACATCAAACGCCCCTTGCATATTCCTGGTTACGTCTAACAGCCTTGGTAGTTGCTGTGCGAGCTCATCGCGGGCATGCTTGATTGAGGAAAACAGCGGGCTCTGGGGGATTTCCCTATACTCTGCAAACGCCGCCCGTGCGTGAGCGGCGGCCTCATCGATATCGGGCTTTGCGCTCACAAAGACGTCGGTGTTCACCCTGCCGTTTTTAAGGCCAAAGCTCGGCAGCCTACCTTTCTGCATAAGCTTGGCGGATGCGCGAGTCAACGCTTCACCGGTCCATGCGACCTGCACTCCTGATGCGGTCACTTTCCTCAGGGCGGACACGTTATTATTGATTCCCGGCACAACCATAAGCACAGTGAACACCGGTTTTTTCAGGAGAGACTCGGCATGGATGAGATCGCTGCGCGCGAGCATAAACTGCTGTTTTGCGGTATCGAAGTCTGTAGATTCGGTGGCATGATATGCCGATGTTAGATGGTCGCGACCTCGGGTCAAAAGACCTCGAGCACATGAGATATCGTTCGCCAAAAAGCTTCCATAGACGACACTACAAAAGCATAGCAGAAGCAGACAAAAACCTACGATTCGTCCGCGTCTAGTACGCGGTAAAGTCACTTTCTTCAATTCTCCGTGCGATAGATTATCTTTTTCTGTCATCTTCTTGGGGAGCTGTCTCGGTTTTCATTTCAACATTTTGGAAGGATTTCGAGTTAGCGGGTGACATCACTTACTGCTTGATGCCCCGCGTAGGACCTATAACTATAATAGCCGCTCCTTTTGTCGTAAGGTATTCCGTTCATAATAAAACCCACGATACGAGCGCCTACCTTACCCAGGGCATCTCGAGTTCCTACGATATCGGTTTTCTTGGTTTTCCCAAAGCTGGCTACAGCAAGAACGGCATCGGCTTTCGATGCGAGGATCAACGTATCCGAGATACCTAAAACAGGAGGACAATCCAAGATAACAAGATCGAATTGATCCTTAAGGTCAGCGAGCAGGCTATCCATCCGTCCCGAGTTAAGTAAGTCTGCCGGATTCGGCGGAATCGGACCGCTGGTTATAATGTGCAGTCCTTCTTCATCGGTCGACAACAACGTAGACCCGGCATCGGCTGCCGCCCCTACCAGAATATTAGAAAGGCCCTTACTCTGATCACGGTTGAATAGCTTTCCTACCATGGGTCGCCTAAGGTCGCAATCAACGAGCAGCACTTTGGTACCAGCTTGTGCAAACACTACAGCCAGATTCAAGGCCGTCGTCGTCTTCCCTTCTCCCATGTTGGGACTCGTTACGATTAGCGTTTTTATGGATTGATCGAAATTAAGATATTGAAGGTTCGTCCTTATACTTCTGAACGATTCCGACGACCGATCGTTGTCATTATCCAAAAGCAGCGGTTTGCTTATCTTTGGAACATTCCCAAGTGAAGTAATGCCGATTAGTTTCTCAACCTCTTCGGTCTCCTTGATTGTTGTATCAAGCATCTCAAGCAGGAATGCAAACCCAAATCCCAGCATAAATCCCATGCATAGCCCTAAGATCAAGTTAAGAACCGGCTTCGGTTGCACGGGCTTGCTCGGGACAGCAGCTTTCTCGATGATGCTTATATTTACTAATGGTGAGTGATGAACCGCTTTCTCGGTCATCGAGATAAACTCATATGTATATACATTTGCGAGCATCCTGGCGCGCGTTGGGCTCGTATCAGTGATGGTCAGCTTAATTAGCTGAGTATCCTTTACCGGGTCCGCGCTGACCTTTTTCTCTAGGTCTTCCGGCGCTATTCGCAGTTTTAGCCTGTCTATAACCCGCTCGGCGAGTGTTCTGCTGCTGATAATCTGGCTAAATGTCTGCGCCAGGCGTTCGCTCAGGAGCACTGCCTGGTACGATTCTTGTATAGGCTGATTTTGCGAAGCCTCCTGCCCCTGAGAAAACAGCATCTGGGTCGATGCTTCATACTGGGGCTTGATATAAATATTGATCGATACAGCTATTATTAAACCGATCAAGATGCCAACGATAACTGCGATTTTCCTCTTGATGAGAATTCTCGCTAACTGAAATAAATCTAGTTGTTCTTCCACTATAACCTCTATCGTATGTTGTCATACCCGCTGAGCCGCTATGCTTTTAGATTCAGCGGACATCTCCCGCATGCTATGGTATTTCTCGGCAAAAAATACGCAGAGCTCAAGACATGTTAAGCTCTGCGTGTAAGTATCTATTTGATTGTTGCTTGTGTGCAGTTCACGTTAATTTTTCTTTAGCAACCTTATGCCAAGGCTACCGGCTATAAGCACTAAGCCCGCCGCGAGTACCGCCCAAAGAAGGGTTCCGCCGGTAAATGGGAGCTCTGTTCGACCTGACGCCGATGATTTCTCGCCGGAGACAGCGCCTTTTTGGCCTGGTGTAGTCTGCTCGCCCAAAAAGGCGGTCTCGCCTACCTGCACGGTACCAAGCAGTGACAGGGTACCCGTGGAA
>NZ_PFNG01000166.1:0-23016 GCF_002791875.1 Candidatus Aquicultor secundus
TCTAGTCGTCCATGGGTAGGAGTTTTGCGTGATATTGCTGGACTAGGAGCGCTCGCATAAAGAAGCAACGAGATGCGCCTACTAAACGTTGACAGTAACTTTACTCGCTACTTACTTGACAAATACTTTTGGCAGTGGTACGCTGATTGGAACAATTGTTACAAACGCTGAAAAGCGTAACTGTTCCAACAAGGGACCCAGCATAATAGCAAAATCTTAGGTTTTAGACAACCATTTACAAATTTCAGGCCATTGATTTTGGCAGCATGACGAGAGTGGCTGTATTTTATGCTACCAACAATCAAAAACGGCCGGTGAGTTCACGGTAGTCACTCTTAAATAAGCTGCTATTGGGTCAATCCTAAAACCAACGACAAATATAAGGAGGTATTATGTCAGGTCTAGTTTCCCCTCACGGCGGTGGTGAACTAAAGCCGCTATTGCTCAGCGGTGAAGCGCTGAAGCAAGAATACGAAAAGGCTCAGACTCTTGAAAAGGTCATGATGAGCTCGCGCGAGACAGGCGATCTTATCATGATGGGTATCGGTGCCTTTACCCCACTCGATGGTTTCATGAACAAAGCGGATTGGAAGGGCGTTGTTGATGAGTTCTTGATGTCAAACGGCATCTTCTGGCCGATCCCGATTACGCTATCGACCTCTAAAGAGCAGGCTGCTAATCTTAAAGAGGGCCAAGAAGTTGCTCTCGTCGATACCGAGACCGGCGAGTTAATGGGTAGCATGACCATTACCGAGAAGTACGAGATCGACAAGGTTCACGAGTGCAAGCAGGTATTTAGAACCGATGATATGGAAGGCCACCCGGGTGTTCAGAAAGTCATGGCTCAGGGCGACGTAAACCTTGCGGGTACGGTTAAAGTATTCAGCGAGAGCTACTTCCCCGAAATGTTCGCAGGCGTTTATATGCGCCCGGCCGAGACCAGAAAAGCGTTCGAGGAGAGAGGCTGGAGCACAGTAGCCGCACTTCAGCTCAGAAACCCGATGCACAGGTCGCATGAGTACCTCGCAAAAATCGCTATCGAGATTACCGATGGCGTTCTTATTCATCAGCTCGTTGGAAAATTAAAACCCGGCGATATTCCGGCAGAGGTCAGGGTTAAAGCCATCGATAAACTGGTCGAGCACTACTTCGTTCCGGGTACGGTTATCCAGGCCGGTTACCCAATGGAGATGCGCTATGCAGGCCCACGCGAGGCTCTGCTGCACGCAACCTTCCGGCAGAACTACGGCTGCAGCCACCTTCTGGTAGGCCGCGACCATGCCGGCGTTGGCGAGTATTACGGCCCGTTTGATGCCCACCACATCTTCGACGAGATCCCAAAAGGCGCTCTCGAGACAAAACCGCTTAAGATCGACTGGACCTTCTATTGCACCAAGTGCGACGGTATGGCCTCAATGAGAACCTGCCCGCACGGCAAAGAAGACCGCCTGCTCCTCAGCGGTACCAAACTTCGCAGCATGCTTTCAAAGGGCGACGAAGTGCCGGATCACTTCAGCCGCCCAGAAGTACTCGAGATTTTGAGAGAGTACTATGCAGGCCTTGAAGAAAAAGTCGAGATCAAGCTTCACAAATACGCAGAAGGCGAAAAGTAATAAACGGTTTCTTTCAAGCCAACATATAGATAAACATACCCCCATATAACTAAAATGGGGGTATGTTTTTTATTCCTAGGCGGGGATGGTTACGTTAATCGTAGTGCCTTCACCCGGGTTTGTGACTATGCTGAAGGTGCCGCCGACCAGGCGCGCCCTGGTCTGCATGCCGTCGATACCGAGTTTCCCCTGGCGGGAGAGTTCGCCGGTTGTTACGGGCAGATTGAAGCCCTGACCGTTATCGCAGATGGTTACCATGGTTTCACCATCATTTAGCTCTATGTTTACCTTGACTTCTGAGGCAAGAGAGTGCTTGGTGATATTGCGTAGGGCCTCCTGGATGATGCGGAAGAGGGTTATCTCCAATTCCGGGGCAAAGCGATGATCTTTGCCCGTCACCTCTAGCGTTGCTTTTATACTGTGGTCGTTCTTAAGCTGCTCGACCAACCACTCTACCGCAGGTAGCAGACCGAGGTTATCAAGCACCGACGGTCTCAAATCGCGGCTGAGTTCGCGGATCTCCTGCAGCGTTTCTTTGAGTTCGGCATGTAAACTCCAGAGGAATTTCAGTTTGTCATCTGAGAACTGGGTATTTTCCTCGCTAAACTTCTCAACCTGGCGAAGCATGGCGATTATGTTTTGAGCTGTTGAGTCGTGCAGGTCGCGGGAGATGCGCAGGCGCTCATCCTCGTGCGCCTTAGTGATTTGCTGCAGGTAAAACGACTGATTTTCTTGCATCCGCACCTCTTTTGTTATGTCCCTGCCGATAAACTGGAACCCATCCGGATGACTGTTCGAGGACAACAGGTTAGTGGTCAACATAATAATCGCTTCCGTCCCGTCTTTTTTCGTAATTTTTTGACGGAACGGTTCCTGGGATACTTCCCCTTTTCCGCTTAGCAAATCCTCTTGTATAGCCGAAGAGACCGTATAGTCCCTATGCAAGAAAAACTGGTGACTATCCACCCCCACCAGCTCACTCAGCGAGCAGCCAAACAACTCGGCCGCGGCGGTGTTGGCGGCGGTGATCGTTCCGGTTAAGTCCTGCACCCAGATTGCGTCGTGGGCATTTTCAAAAAGCTGGCGGTATCGTTTCTCAGATGATTTAAGCTGAGCTGCGGCAATCTCACGATCGCAATAGAGGTAAGCGTTGCGCATGGCCACACCGACTAAATTACCGAGGGCCATCAGCAGCTCTACGTCCGGGCTCGCGAACTCGCGTTCCATGCGCGATGCCACGAACAGCGTTCCCATAATCTTGCCGTGGGCCATCAGCGGCACGCAGAGCTCTGTCTTTAACGACTCAACGGCAATCGGCAAGTTGCATAATTTGGGCTCGGCCGAGACATCTTCTATAATTAGCGGCTGTCCTGTCTCGGCAACACGGCCGGAAAGACCTTCACCGAGCCGCATGCCATCCAGAGATACGGCGGACTCTTCTTGTATGCCACGGTAGGAGACCACCCTCAGAACCCCGTCGTCATCAAGTGAAAATATAATAACGACCTCGACCTGCATTACGCCCATGACCATATCAACAGTCGTGCTCATAACCTGCTCGAATTCCAATGACTGGCTGAGCATCCTCGAAAACGTGTTAATAACCGAGAGCTGTCTTTGCTGCTCGATCGAAAGCTGTACCTTAGAGAAGAGTTCGCGCTCGGTGGACTCCAGCCTCTCTTTCGTCGCTTCAAGCTGGATTTCCTGTTGCCGATAACGATCGAGTCCGGCCGGCGCAAGGCTGCCTATCAGTGTTATCACAACGGTTTCCCAGAGAGCGGAAAGCGGTTCCACCGATATTAACAGCGAGCGCGGCAGCATCGCCAGGAAGGCGATAAGCACTGTTATCTTGCCGCCCTTTGGGCCGAATATGAGGCTGCTGAGAATTATTGGCACGAGATAGAGTATGCGATCGATCGTGTGTCGTGTAATGCCTAACGGCAGGTCAGGCTCCGCGAATAACCTAAAACTTGTCAGGTTATCGTAGTAATGGAGGGTGATTAAAACAAAAATAACCACAATCGACCAGAATTGTGGGTTGCTTAAGAGGCTAGTTCGACGTGCTTCCCTTTCTTTATTATTGTTATCCAAAACCGGCTTATTTTTCATTAATCGCTACCGGACTATTCCAGGCCGACCCAGCCTTTCCTAAGAGCAAGGATTACCGCCTCAGTTCGTGAGCCTACATCCAACTTATTGAATATATGACCCAGGTGGGCCTCAACCGTGCGTACGCTTACGCTAAGTTCCTCGGCGATCTCCTTATTGCTTTTACCCCTGGCAGCCAACGTCAATACTTCGACCTCTCTATCTGTCAGTAACTCAAGGGATGGGGATTCCTGCCCGTCCCCCTTATTCCTGAAGCGTTGCATTACTTTACGCATTATGGTTGGATGCAGTACTGAATCTCCCCTGTTTACCCGGTATACGCTGTTTATAAGCTCCTGACCGCTGATGTCTTTCAACAGATATCCTGCGGCACCCGCTTCAAGAAGCGGGAATATGTATTGATCCAGGTCATAAGCGGTAAGTATCAGAACCGGTATGGCAAGGTTCATTGCTTTGATCTGCTTCATGGCCTCGATGCCGTTGAGCTTTGGCATAGCAATATCTGCTATAATCAGGTCCGGCCGCAGCTCATCGGCCAACGCCACCATCTGCTCGCCATCCCCGGCCTCACCGACGACTTCAAGGTTCGGATCCTTCTCCAGATACTGGCGAAGGCTTTCACGTACAAGTACGTGGTCTTCTGCTAACAAAATCCGTATTTTTCCCATTGTGGCTTTATTATAACCCCGGCTATCCAATAGTTCA
The DNA here is from genome assembly GCF_002791875.1 of Candidatus Aquicultor secundus. Classification (NCBI taxonomy): domain Bacteria; kingdom Bacillati; phylum Actinomycetota; class Candidatus Aquicultoria; order Candidatus Aquicultorales; family Candidatus Aquicultoraceae; genus Candidatus Aquicultor; species Candidatus Aquicultor secundus. The sequence continues at coordinate 4,428 of NZ_PFNG01000166.1, forward strand.
AACCAGGTATACCACGTATGTTTGCCTAGGTAATCCCCGTAGTTTGCTTCGCCCGAAGGTACTATTAAAAGGGCGAAGTCACCCCCGCCCTTTTCTTAGTTTCTTATAATTCTCCGGACCCGGGATCCTCCAAGCTGAGCTTCGCTCAGGCCGCTGGGCCCTTTGGTTTTCCTACGCTATTTCTTCCTCTGTTACCATATCTCTTTGTGCGGTTCTAGCAAACGCCATGCCGACCGTCCTGTAGGCTAGGTGAGCCATTTTTGAGAACGGGAAGTAGAGGAACAGATACGCAACAAATACAAGGTGAATGAAATATGTCGGATATGCAATCGACCTTAGATCTTCGACTCTGACTAACTCGGCGGCAAGTCCGGTTACGCCAAGTCCTGTTACCAGCACGATTAGCGTCCAGTCAAAGTAGCTGGATGAACCCTTCTTAAAGGACGCCCGCTGAGCCCAGAGAACGATACCACCTATAATAATAGCGGCCGCGCTTATATTACCGATAACCTTCACGATAACAGTTAGCACCCCATGTTCTGACAAAGTATAGGGTGTCGGTATTCCTGCAACCCAGAGACTGAGCATAACAAGCCCGGTAGTCACAAAAGCGCCAACAAAACCGTAGAAGACGCCTAGGTGACCATAATACCTGTTCCTACTCGTATCGCACTCCATAAACCTGTCATGCGATAAAATTGTCGGAACCGTCCCAATAACATTATAAACGGGGGTTTCTATAAGCCCTTTCTCTCCATGATTCTTCTCCATGGTATTCCAGAACCTAACAAGGCCAACCGCCAATGATATAATCGCGAGAGTTGCCAAGGTTAGGAATGTTAAATCAATACCCAGCTCTGGATAGAAATTCGACCATTTTATCGGTCCGGAAGGCATATTGCCCCAGCCGGGATTTTTAAATTGTTCGAACATTTCTCCGAAGAAGCTATGCGGATTTAGGTGCGGTAATACTGAATAAAAACCTGGCATTATACTTATCATTGCGAGCAGTATAACCACCGGTATGCCCCAAGCAATTATCGCTAAACCCGGGCTGCTAAGCAAGGTACCCATAAAGCTTGGGAACGCAAGCGCTTTGATGGCTGCGCTTCTTATTCCGGCGAATACGTCGCCGGGTTTTGCACCCCGCGGGCAGTTTGCCGTGCAGTCGTTACACTGGTGGCAAAGCCATACATCCGGATCGCTCATGAGCTTCTCTTTTTGCCCCCACTGAGCCCAGATCATTTCTTTTCTTGGGAAAGGACTATCTTCAGGCGTCACGTTGCAAACAACCGAGCATGTCGCACACTGGAAGCATTTCTTTAAGTCTCCGCCCCCCGACTTTTGTATGTCGTTTATAAATTGTAAATCGGGTTCGGCCAAAAATTGTTGTTCTGACATTTCACTACCCTCCTAGAAACCTTTATAAGGATTGGGACCAATCTCATCGAGTCTTTCCATGAATTCTTCAATAATGCTCGGTATCTTATCGTAATCGTTTATGGCAAGCTGCATTAATTGTATTCTATCTGATTCCAGCGCAAGCCTGTCTAACGTTTCCTGGACTTTCTCCAGCCTGTAGTTTGCGAGTTCGCTGCCTTTAGCAAAGTGGCACTGGTAATCGTCGCCGTATTTACAACCTATCAGCAGGATGCCGTCGATACCGCCTGAGAGCGAATCGGCAATCCATACCGTATTAACAGAGCCCAGGCACCTTACGGGAATCATGCGGACGTTCGGGTTATACTGGAGTCGATTGATTCCAGCCATGTCAAACGCCGGATACGCATCGTTCTCGCAAACAAATGCTACTACCCTTGGCTTTTCTTCTTCCTCATCCGGAACATCTATGGCCTTGATGGCTGATCCGAGAATATCAACGCTGTAATTTTTAAACGAAATAATTCTCTCCGGGCAGGCTCCCATACAAATACCGCATCTTCTGCAGCGGTTCGGGTTCGGCTGTGGCGTACCCTTCTCGTCTTCGTCGAGCGTTCCGAACGGGCATTCCTCGGTACACCTCTTACACTGCGTACACCTTTGGAGGAAGAACTCCGGGTATGTGTTATCTCCGGCCCTTGGATGAACCGCGATACCTTTTGCAGCGGCTTCGACGACCTGTATCGCTTTAAGAGCGGCTCCGGTTGCATCCTCGATGCTCTCGGCGATGGTCTGCGGCATCTTTACCGCACCCGCCGAGTATACGCCGGTTCTTCTTGTCTCGTATGGGAAGCAGATAAAGTTGGAATCCGCAAATCCGTTGTAGAGCTCGAGATCCGGTAATGCCGGCCCCTGTCTGTATTGCAGATTAAGGATGGGCTCGTCCGCAGTAGTCGGAACCATGCCGGTCGCCAGCACAAGCAGGTCGACCGCTACCTTTATCGGTGCTCCAAGCAGGGTATCGTTTACCTCGACGACCACGTTGGCCGCGCCATCTTCGGTGATACTCGTTACGTTTCCTTTTGTTAAGAAGATACCCGCGTCGTCCTGAGCCGCTTTATAGAAGAGTTCGTAGCTGCCGGGTGTCCTCATGTCTTTGTAGAATATATAGGCCTTGGCGTTTTTGTCCTGCTGGCGTACGTACATCGCCTGCTTCAGCGAGGTCAGACAGCAGACCGATGAGCAGTATGAAAGATGCTCCGGATCTCTCTGGCCCGCGCACTGGATAAACGCCACATTCTTGGCCGGCCTTCCGTCTGACGGACGAACGATCTTGCCGTTTTTCGCCATCTCTTCGAGCTGAACGTTAGTTACAACGTTCGCAAACTCGCCATAGCCGTAGGTATCGAGCTTCGTCGCGTCGTACGGCTTCCAGCCGGTCGCAAGCACGACCGAGCCGACTTTTGCGTTAACCGCACCGCCGCTCGTATTAATGGTTACATCGAACTGTCCCGGCTGGCCGGCAATTGCACCGACCTCGGCAGATGTGTAGACCTTGATATCCGGATCGTTGTCGATTTTTGCGACTATCGCCTCAACGCCCGGGTCTTCAAGTTTAGCATATGGATACTGCATCGGGAGTTTCTTGTGCAGCTTACCCATGAAACCTCCGAGTTTGTCTTCCTTCTCAACCAACACGACCCCGTAACCGGCCTTCGCCGACTCTATCGCAGCCGTCATGCCGGTTATGCCGCCGCCGATTACAAGAACCGCTTTTGTCAGATCTTCTTCGATATGCGGCTCGGACAACTCCATTTTCTTAACCTTAGAGATGCCCATTCTCATATAATCCTCGGCGAGCATCTGTGTATCCTCATCGTTTGGGGTATGGGACCATATGACATGCTCTCGCAGGTTGATCCTCTCAACGAGTGAACCAGGATAATCAAACACGTCAAAGTTCACGCGCGGTGAGCAACCGGCGATGACTATGGTGTTAATGCCCTCGTCTTTGATGTCTTCTTGTATGATCTGCGAGCCTTTCTCGCCGCACAAGAACTCATGCGTCTTAACAACTGCGGCCCCATTTTGCGGCCCCATTGCAGTAAGCTTCTCAATATCGAGGGCTTCCCCTATACCACAGCCTGTGCAAATATATACACCAAGTTTGTTCTCCACAGCGCTACCTCCTCACCATAGTTTGAATAGCCTTTAGTGCAGATCCGGTAGCATCTTTCACGCTCGTTGTGACGTCAACCGGTCTCTTGGCGCAACCTGTCGCGTAGATTCCCGGCTTATTCGGGTCTTCGATTATCAGGCCGTTTTCATCGTATTTAAGATCAGCGGGCAATTTCTTTTCAGCGGTTGTCGGCTGCATGCCTGTTGCAAGCACCGCCATATCGAACTTCTGCTCAACAATACCGCCGCCCATTATGTCTTCTGCCTTAACGATTACACCACCGGTTTCCGGATCTTCGATGATGCTGGCTACTTTACCTTTAATGAATGTGACGTTCTCGTCGGCTTCGATTTTATTCAAGAACTTCTCGTATCTTCCCGGAGCACGCAGATCGATGTAGAAGATGGTGATCTTGGCGTCCGGATACTGCTCCCTGATATACGTGGACTGCTTGAGCGAAGCCATACAGCAGATGTACGAGCAGTACGACAGATGATTTTCATCTCGCGAGCCGGCGCACTGGACAAACGCGACTGTTTGCGGCGCCTCCCCATCAGAGGGCTTTACAATCTTGCCTTGCGTTGGGCCGTTAAGAGCCGCATAGCGCTCCATCATCATGTTGGTTATAACGTTCTTGGCCTTTCCGTACCCCAGAATTCCGAGTTTCGATGCATCGTACGGATCCCAGCCGGTTGCAAAAACAACAGAGCCGACCTTGAAGCTAATCGTTTCGGGCTCCATGTTTAAATCTATCGCGTCGTATTTACATGCCTCGACACATTTGGCGCACTCGCCGCCCTTGCAGGCCTTCTCATCTATGACGTATCTCATCGGAAAAGCCATCTGGTGCGGTAAGTAAATCGCTTTTGTGGTATCCATACCAAAATTAAAGTCATTTGGCCTCTCAACCGGGCATGCGTCCACACATGCGTTGCACGCTGTGCAGTTCTCATTAACACGACGAGGATGCAATTTTACGGTTATATCATAATCTCCAGGCTGACCGGTAATGGTTTCAACCTCGGCTAGAGTATAATATTTAACCCTCTGGTTTTTTCTAATCCTTTGATAGTTAATCTCAAGCCCGCATGTCGGAGGGCAGAGTTTTGGGAAATATTTGTTTAACTGGGCTACTCTACCTCCCATTGACGGTCCTTTTTCGACCACATACACGTCATAGCCGGTTTCGGCAGCTTCAACCGCAGTGGTTAAACCGCTTATCCCCCCGCCTACAACCAAAATTGTTCCAGTTTTTTCCGCTGGCATGGTTTCCTCCATAAAACGTATTTATATGCTTAACCCCCGTACCATCAGCCCGCCTCATTTTATAGAGCGCGGCCCTGACAAGACACCCCTACTTACCACTCTCCTTTATATATTCTTCCTTTGCCTTTAATGTCTCCTCAAGCATCAAGACATATTTCAGGTATCTGAATCCAAATTTCATCAGCGCTATCTCGTCGGTTTTTATCTTATCGATCTCTTTTTTACTAATATCAAAGAGATCGAGAACTTTGCTTTCAAAAGCAAATCTTCTGAACGTATCTATATCATAACTTGCCATATAAAGCATGTCTTGTTTTTTCGGGTCGAGTTTGGGTTGCCCAGGGGTGTTCCTTCTCAACTGGATTTCCTTCCATTCCCTGTTCATCTCATCATAGAGGTCGACTCCCTGGTCAATCCTCCATGTCTGTATTGTCCACTCTCTGTCTTCCTGATAACCAAGACAATTCGGATCCCTTATAAAGAAGTAGAATTCCTCATTTATCGGCCCTTCCTCTGAGCCCCTTATCATGAGGCCCTGGCCGATGGGATAATATCGGCAGTTAGCAGGCCTATCTTCATAAATACCGCAGCCCTCAGATCCGACAAAGGGACATTTCCCTTCATTATCATCCATCATCTTAAGCACCGCGTAAGGATGTGAAGACTTTTCATCGGAATAGGTATATGTATATTTCTTGAGAAACTCTCCTGAAGAAATTCCCAACCTATTTTTCATCCTTATAATGTCGTAAGGCGTTAGAAGTATATTTGCGTGACTGCAGCATTTAGTAAAACAACTCATATCATTATGACACCTGAATTTGAATTTTGAATTCAGCGTGTGTTTAGTGGGTTCTACAAGCCTCATATCCTGCAACATGATTTAATCCTTTATTTTAATACTATTGTTCTCTCCCGGACTGCAGGAGCTTATCCAATACCTTGTCCTTAGGTTTTAAGGTATCTTCCTGGAGCAGGTTGAATCTTATCCATCTATAACCGAAGTTCAGAAGTTCTTCTTCATCTTCTCTTATCTTTTCTATAACCCCGTTGTCCACATCATAGATATCAAAAAACTTGGTTTTAAAAAGAAACCCCCTGAACTCATCTAGGTTATAACATGCCATATAAAATAGCTTCGCCTTTCCTGAATCAAGCCTATTTCCCTTCTCAAAATAATCATGGAAGGTGGTCGCCTTATATGATTCATTCATTTTATCAAAGATATTGATTCCCTGGGCCTTCTTCCACCCCTCTATCGTCCATTGTCTTTCCTCGTTAAACCCAAGGCATGAGGGTCTTTCCTCTATCCAGAACCTTTCTTCCTCCGAGGGGACCTGGAATATAGGGTACATCCTGCATGACCATGGCCTATCCTCATATATCCCGCACCCGTCTTGGGCGACAAAAGGACAGCTCTTATTTTCATCCTCCATCATCCTAAGCACCACCAGAGGTAACCCCTCATCTCCTAAAAGCGCAACGGTATACCTCTTTAAGAATTCTCCAGAAGACATCTTAAGAGCCTTTCTCATCCTCAGAACGTCATAAGGTGTGAGAAATATATTTATATCACTACAGCAGCTGTTAAAGCAGGTAAGCCCCTTATGGCATGAGAATTTGAATTTATCCCCTAAAGAGAGTTTCTGGTGTTTTTCGGTATATTCTTCATTCATAGATCATTCTCTGCCTTGCCATAATCTAATAATATAATGAAAATCTAATAAAATTCTGGGGCGACCTAAAAGGTCGCCCCAACAACATAAATGACTCTCACGACCTATCGGGTCAAACTAAATAATAGGAACCATCGGCCTTTCGATGACTTCCCACTCTTTCTTGCTTACATCATACTTCACATTTACAAAATGCTTCTGGCCTTCGTCAAGCTTTAGATAATCATACTTATGGTAATACCCAGGCCATCTTGATTCTTTCCTAGCCATCCTGGTCCTTGCACATGCCTCGGCAACCCAATATCTGTGGATATTCTCCCATGCCCTCTCAAGATCATGGAGATCCGCGGCACCAATCTTTTCTGTATCCTCCCCGCACAAGCCCAACTTCCATAAGGCCTGTTCGAGCATCTTATCAGATGTCCCATAAAGGGTTTCCCATCCACCTGCGTTCTCGCCCATTATCTTTTGGAGCCTGAACATAAACATGTTCGGCGAGACATATTCAGGATTGATGTCCGGCGTTGTCGTGTATGTGCTTTTTTCCTCATAGAGGGCAAGCGGCCTAAGTACTGTTTCTTTAAGTTTATTTATTGTCTCATCAGATACCGCAGGTGTGTAGTCTTTGCTATCATACGCGAGCTTTACCGCTGCTTTTCCTGCGATCCTTCCCGTTACATGCGAGCCGCTTGAGAACTTATGAGCACTTGCCCCTACCCCGTCTGCGCCGGTAAATAGACCCATGACAGTAGTCATAAGGTTGTATTGGCCGGGGAAGTCTGCTTTGTATTCTGCCGGCATAAGGTCTTCTGCACCGCAGCACCATGCGCCAACAGAAGAGGCATGCGAACCTATAAATACCGGGTCTCCTGTCATAATCTCCATAGGTTTCTCAAGGGGATCAACATTGTGTGCCGCCCAGTTTGTCGCACCCGAGATGGTCATGTCGAGGAAGTCCTCCCATGCCTCATTCTCAAACTTTCTTAGCTCTTTTTTCTGTTCTTTCGGATCCGGCGTTTCCTTCTTTATTCTTTCTGCCGCCCCCTCTGTGTGCATCATTAACGGCGCCTTGCCTGCCTTCGTCGCAAGTATCATCTCATAATTTCTAACAGGGGTTGGTGTGGGCTTTACCTTCGAATACGGTGCCCAATTATCTGTCTCTGACAGATACGAAAAAACGTATGGCTGGTCATAGGCATCCAATGCCGGTGTCTTGAACAGCAGGAAGAATGTGCCAACAGGACCATAGGAATCCTTGAACCTCGGTGGGACAAATGTTACATCCATCTGTGTAAGTTCAGCACCTGCAAGAAGCATTAAGGCATAGGTTGTTCCTGAATTAAACGGCGGATACCATGACCTGCCAAGGGCCTCACCCTGTGACCTCGGCCTGAATATACCGACTGCACCACCCATACCACAATACACTGCCTTTGCCTTAAAGACATAGAATTTATCTTCCCTTGTACTAAAACCAACTGCGCCGCATACCCTGTTGGGGTCCTTTTCATCTTTGAGGAGATGCGTTATAACTATCCTCTCATATATGTTATCCATCCCGAGGGCATTCTTTGCCGCCTCTGCCACTATGACCTTATAGCTCTCGCCGGATATCATAACCTGCCATTTACCTGATTTTGAATAATTACCGGCTTCGTCCTTCCATATGGGCAGTCCCCATTTATTAAAGTGCTTGACGCTTGAATCCACGTGTCTTGCCATATCGTAGACAAGATCCTGCCTCGTGAGACCCATCTGGTCATTCGTTACATACTCTACAAATTCCTCGGGGGTATGCTGATCATGCGTCACCTTGCCATCCTGCCCCATATATGTGTTTATGGCGGAAAGTCCCATGGCAATAGCGCCAGACCTGTCAATAGCAGCCTTGTCTACAAGCTTTACGCTCAAACCGGCTGCCTTCGCCCAGTATGCTGCCTCCAGAGCAACGCCGCAACCGCCCATTCCTCCACCAAGTATCAACACATCAGACTCAACAACTTCTGTAGCAAATTCTCTCATAATCTGCCTCCTTTCTTATTTCCTTGTTGGGAGTTCTTTTACTCCCATTATGTCAGGCTCTCCAAGCAATAACTGGTTGGACAAACCTTCTACCTTTGCCTCAGGAAATCCCTCCAGCGCCTTTATCGAACCTTCCGTTGTAGTCCTTATCGGATACTTAAACCTCTTAATTCTTCCATCTCTGAACTTGATAGTCCACATGATGTCCGATGTCCCTCTTAGCGGAGTTGATGCAGCGCCAAGGGGCATAAAGTCTGCGTAGCCCCTTACGTCTATAGCCTGTTGCGGACAGATCTTGACACAGCTGTAGCACTCCCAACAATAAGCAGGCTCCTGATTGTAAGCCTTCATTGGGACACCGGTAACTGAACCGTCCTTATCCAGCTTCATTAAGTCGTTGGGACAGATGTACATGCACGCGGTCTTATCTTGACCCTTGCACCCGTCGCATTTTTCTCTCATTACAAAACTGGGCATACCTTACCTCCCTACAATGTTGATGGACTGAATGTTTCTCGGGAATGTTTCTCGGTAATCCAAGGATATCTAGCTAGATATCCTTTCTTCGAATTACCTCCTTTAATTATGTTTAGCCGATACACAGACCCCCTTCCCCTTACTATGACCCTGTAATTAAATTTGGCGCATCTAACCTTATGCACATGTAAATTTACGTGCATATATAGAAGCTCTTGCAGTAGCCTTGTAACCTTAACGCTATTTACCGTATGAACTTTGAATTTAGGTGCTTTCGGCATCTAATACTTTGAGGACTGCAAAATTAAGTTGCCGGGATAGAAACATGGCTTCCGGCGGCTTTTCACCTAAAACTCGTTCAGAACTTTCGGGAAAGAAATCTTCACTATGGCTATGTACCAATTGTTACGTGGATGATATCAATTCCTGTAATCTTTGTCAAGAGCCTATCAATCAAAAACTTCGATTACTTACTGCACAACTCATTGCCTCGGAGCAGATGGCTCATTTGCCACCATGGCTTCGCTGATTCGGTTGCTTATGTTCAGAATGCGCTGCTAGTTAGCGGTTTAATGTATGTTATTTCTTCTTGACGTAGTAGGTGAATACGCCGCCGCTCTCTTCTTTCCCAACGATTGCGTTTCCGGTACGCTCGCACCAGGAAAGCAAATCGTTTGCCGAACCCGGATCGGTGCTAACCATCTCCAGGACCTGGCCCGATGTGAGACTGTCCATAGCCCTTTTGGTCTTCAAAATCGGCATCGGACAAACATCACCCTTACAATCCAATACTTGATCAGACTTTACGCTTGCCACGCTTTAAACCTCCTCGTGTCGTTTTGTCGATAATCCTCTTCTATGGTTAATAACAAAATATGCCAAGAAAAACAACCTTTTTCACCTCCTGGCAACTTTTCAACCTTAAAACTATCGTCTAAGCCAAATTACGCTACCCCCTATTGGCTACCCCTTATTATTATCTTTTCGCGATGCATATACAAATAATATTTTGACGGTAATGTTGTATTGTGGGTCTACCCTGAGGGACAGCTATAAAGCCGATCGCTGAATGCTGACGGCTTTATAGCTACATAATTTAGATAAAAGGTGACCTTGTTTTGGGCGGAGACAAGCTCCGCCCCTACGGGAGGATGATGGTTTAGCTTATAGCTAAAGTAATTCGAAAACAACAGCGTATACCAGGAATTTTAACTCTTGACAAAGAATACGGGAGTTGGTATCATGGTTGTAACAATTGGTATATACTTGGATAACCTTGCCGTTTAGCATTTTCAAAGCCATTATATCATGTTCACTCCAATAGTTCTTTTTGATGGCTTTTAAGTGCTAGATTGTGCTATACATAGATATCTAAACTACAATAATGAGCCCGCCAACCGCGTAAGAACTTGAAGGTCGTGAGCTGAAAATGGCTATCCTTAAGAGCATATTAATCCCTTTCAGGCTCCCCTGCCTGTCCAGCCGGACTACTACTGAATCCAACCTTGCGGTTTTTGTAAGAACAAGGTATGAAACGATAACTAAATCTGCCGGTTTTGTCTCTTCCGGGCGCGCGGTAATTCGCATTGTGCCTGCCAGAGGCTATTGTAAACTACCGTATTTAGTTAGAACTTAAAGCGAGGCGATGCCGAGACGAGAGTAGCAGTCTCCTACATGTCGATACGGTCCTGACAGTCGTATATCTTGATGGAGCATTGCAGCCTTATAATCGGGCTACTCTACCCGCATAAGGCTTAAGAAATTATAGAAACGGAGGTGGTTTGGTCTACCGCGAAAGGAGCCTTACGCACATTAAGAATCCTTTTTAGTAATTTTAGGAAACTAGAAGGAGAGATGAGATGGCAACTAAAAACATTCTTATTCTAGGAGGTGGCAACGGTGGTACCATGATCGCCAACAAGCTCAGACACGAGCTTGACAAAGATCGATGGAATATCACCGTAATAGACAGGGACAACCGGCATATTTACCAGCCGAGTATGCTCCTGGTGCCATTCGGACTTGATGACCCTAAGAAAATTGTTAAACCGAGAAACAAGTATTTCAAACCGGGTGTGAATTTCGTACAGGATATAATCGCGAATATCGACACCGAAAACAGAAAAGTCACCACGACCTCGGGCAAGGTCTTCCAGTATGACTTTCTGGTTGTAAGCACCGGTTGCAACCCCGACCCGGAAGAGGACGAGGGCTTGCCGGAGGCAATGGGTAAAAATGCGTTTACTTTCTACAACCTTGAGAGCACAACGCAACTGCGCACTGCGCTCAAGCAGTTCCAGGGAGGCAGAATCGTTGTAGATATCTCCTCCCTCCCTTTCAAGTGCCCGGTCGCCCCGCTAGAGTTCTCGTTCCTGGCAGACTGGTACTTTAAAAAGAGGGGTATCCGCAACAAGGTGGATATCACGTTCGTTACCCCCGGGGCAGGCGTTTTCACCAAACCAAAAGCTACCGCGGTCCTTTCAAAAATAGTGGAGCAGAAAAACATTAACACTGTCGTCAACTGGGGCCTCGGCACCGTCAATGCTAAGGAAAAGTGGATCGAGAATATGCAGGGCAACGATAGGATTAACTACGACCTGCTGGTTGTAATACCAACGACTATAGGCGATAAAGCTATCAGCGATTCCGGCATAGACGACGGTATGGGCTATGTCCCGACGGATCACAACACGCTAAAAGCCACGAAGCATGACCGCGTGTACGTCCTTGGCGATGCGGCCAACGTTCCTACCTCCAAGGCGGGCTCAGTTGTCCACTATGAATCCGAGGTCGTTCTCTACAACATCCTGAGCGAGATCTGCGGCGGTGTTGCAATGCCTATGTTTGACGGCCATGCAACCTGATTTATCGCTACGGAAGCTGGAAGCTCCGTTCTGATAGACTTTAGCTACAAAGTCGAGCCGCAGCATGGTAAGTTCCCGTATGCGTGGGGCCCCATGTCGCTGCTAAAAGATACCAGGATGAACTGGTATGGCAAGAAGGCGTTTAGCTACGTGTACTGGACCGCCCTACTCCCCGGCAGAAACCTGGGCGACTCGGCGATGTCGTGGTGCGGCAAGTACGTCGACAAAGAATAACCCTTAACCCTTGATTCAGTTGGATTAACAAGATTGGACAGGGCAAAACTGGTCGTTATAAGGGTAAAGGTGGCCATAAAGCATCAGGCTTTGGCCGCCTTTACCTATTTTAGGAGATATATTTTGAATAACAAGGGCCATCCAGCCACAGGTAAAATCGCGCTTTTCTGGGACGAGTCGTTTCTCTGGGGAATTATCGCTTATAAAACATTTACACGGCTTTCAATCAACTTCGGTATCGTAACATCCGCGGATATACGAGCGGGGGCTCTGGATGCCTATGATATTATTTTCGTTCCCGGCGGCTGGGCAAGCAATAAAATTAAGGCGCTGGGCGAAACCGGCGCACAGAATATTCGCAGTTTCGTTGAAAATGGTGGAAGTTATCTTGGCTTTTGCGGGGGCGCGGGGCTTGCTCTTAAACATAAAGACGGTATCTCGCTTGTACCGGTGACGCGAAAACCGACCAGCGAGCGGGTACCAAGTTTCAGCGGTAAGATACGGCTGCACCAGGAACAACCCGATCACCCGATATGGAACCATATCTCGGATAACACGGCATTTCACGCATGGTGGCCCGGCCAGTTTTCAATCCTCAAACCTTCGGAGGTCTCAATCCTTGCCTCCTACGGCGAACCCGAGGACGGCTCATACGTCGCCGATTTAATGGTGACGCCGGACATGGATTGGGATATGTGGGAGCGAAGTTATGCTACTAACCTAAACCCGAGCAGAATTAAATTTGAGCCTGCGGTGATTGAAGCTAAGTACGGCAACGGCACGGTTTTTCTCTCCTACCTGCATTTTGAAACCCTGGGCGATTATCCGGGCCAAAAAGTATTGCTGAATATATGCGAACACCTGGCCGGTAAAAACGTGGTCGTCAGGCCCACCCGGCCATCTGGGGCTCATAGTGCATTGCTCGCAGGGTTACCCGACCACAGAGCGGATGAACGAGTCTTGAGAAACATAAAACAGCTTGAATCCGCCGCCGCAGACCTCATTTCCTTCGGTGAGAAAAACTTCCTGTGGTACTGGCGAAACGACTGGATACTCCAGTGGCGTCGCGGTGTTCGTGGCATCGAGTACTGTACGCTCTACTCGATGCTCAAAGAGCTCGCCGAGCTTATCCCATTAGCCGGCACCTTTGATGCCCACCTTGCGCACGAAGTGTTAGAGCTAAAAACTTTCGGCCTTCCCTTCTTTGAGAAAGCAAAGCGGTTGCTTTTGCTCGAGCGCTTTGCGATGAATAACGGGCCTATCAGCCCATTGAAGACCGATGATAAGAGCGTCCGGCGCATCCGCGAAGAGCTTTTTTCTAACTCGAAAAGCTTTGGAGGATATTACAAGCGGATTATCGACAGAATAGACACCATCCTGCTTCCCCTTCTTAAATAAAAACAATCGCCCCCACGAAGTACGCGCTTCATGAGAGCGACCATAAATCATATCGATTCATTTCAAATCAGTCTATTTTAAAAGGCGGTATGAGCTATGACCATGTACAGGTCTTGTGCCGCTCGACCAGCTCAACAAACCCCGGGTAATCGATCGTCTTAACTCCATCGATTACGACATCGATGCCGCGCGCCATGAGGTCCTCTTTCAGGGCATAGACCGGATGGTCTTTCATAACGTCTTTTATTTTGGCCTCAAGCGCCGTTCCGCTCATAGCGCCGTAGATTCCATCCTCAAAGAGCAGGATAGGTGCGCCCTTGGTTGCAAACTTCAGGCAGCTCTCCAGGCTCGTTGATGCAAATGGCGATTTATTTACCAAATGAAGCATATGTGCCTCCTTTACAATATAGATATTAAAACGGGAACAGGACGTCCTGCTCTTCCATCAACTTCGCTATTTGCTCCTTGTCCAAAACCTCCGGCTCGACAACAAAATCATCAAGCGTTAGTCCTCTGGAATCCATGGATTCCTTATCGATATAGAGCTTCTCTATATCGTAGCCCTCCAGAACCCTGAAGGTCGGGGAAAAATTCTTTATACCGAGCGGAGTTGTGTCCGTGCCTTTCTTTATCGAGTAGACGCCGTCGTCTACGAAAAGAAGGCTGACATCTTGCTCGTATGCACCCATGATCAACACGGTTTCCAGGCCCTCAAAAGAATAGATGGTTCCATAGGGTGCCTTACGCATAACGAACATAATCTTACTTACATCACTCACTTAGTTCACACCCTTTCCTTAAGCTCCGAACGTGACAAGTCTATCCGACTTAATTGCCATTTCAGTTAGCTGACCGAGACCTGAAATCCTAAATCCCGGGGCGAGTACGTCGTCGTTTATGCCCCTGCGCTTGGCGGCTGCGATGCAGACAACCAGGTCTACACCCTTCTCGCCGACTTCCGACCATCTTTTCGTAATGTTTCGATCGTCGGCCTGGATATCCGCTAGTTTTGATGAGTTGATTACGCCGTCGTGATAGAAAAATACGCCGATAATCTCATGCCTCTTGTCCATAGCAGCCGTTACAAACTGGTAGGCGCTATCGGACGACTGGTGGTGATAAGGTCCTTCCTGGACCAGTACCGCAAACTTCATTCCTGTCGCTCCTTCCTTTTCGCTATAAACTTATTATTTATTGCTACAAAGTATGTACTGTAAAAGCTGCAAGGTTTAGTGTGGCTAGACCATCAATCGATAATTCGAAATAACGTAAAATTAATACGATCTTATACCCCGTAGGGTATATTGTCAATAGCTAAAACACCTTTCTTTGACCAGAACAAGGGCGCAAGTAACCCCATATTTGATGGGACTATATTATGATACCAGTACCTGCCTTATAAATACACGGTTGACTGTCGTCAGGAACAATCGCGTGTCGGCAATATTTCGCTCGGTAGAGTATATTCGGGCATTCTCAAGAGCAAGCACACAAAAGTGGTGTTTAGAAAACTTGGATTACATGTACCGTCAAAGCGGCGATTATAGCAGATGCGGGGATAGTAAATATCCAGGCCCAAACAATGCGTGAGGCCAAGGGCCATCTTACGGCTTTAAATCGTTTGGTAGAGCCGACACCGACAATCGAGCCGGATATCGTGTGCGTTGTAGATACGGGAACACCTAAAGATGACGCAAAGAACAAGGTTGCGGCGCCTGCGGTTTCGGCGATGAAACCGTCTGCAGGTTTTAATTTGGTTAGCTTTGAGCCCATCGTTTTTACGATTTTAAAACCGCCTAAAAGAGTTCCGATTGCCATGGCAGAGTAAGAGATAAGGATAACCCATAACGGAATGTAAAACGAACCTTTAAGGTATCCGGCCGAAAACAAAAGGGCGCTTATAATACCGATCGTCTTTTGAGCATCGTTTCCGCCGTGTCCTAAGCTATACGCCGCGGCTGAAAATAGCTGGGCTTTCCTAAAAAATCGATTTGCTCTTTCCGTATTAACGTTTCTTAGTGCGGAGAACAGTATGTTTGTAAATAAAACGGCAAGTATAAAGCCGATCAACGGTGATATGACAATGAATAGCAATGTCTTATTGATCCCGGAAAACACCAACGCGGACGGCCCCGCTTTGACCAAAGCCGCCCCTATCAGCCCTCCGATAAGCGCATGGGAAGAGCTTGAAGGAATACCCTTCCACCAGGTAATAATGCCCCAGACCACGGCTCCGATTAATGCACTGGCAATAATCGTGTTATCGATCACGGTCGGCATTACAATCCCTTTGCCAACCGTTGTGGCGACATGAAGACCAAACACGAAGACCGCAACAAAATTGAAGAACGCGGCCCAGATAACCGCAAGTCGTGGGGTGAGTACTCTGGTGGCGACTACGGTGGCAATTGAATTGGCCGCGTCATGAAAGCCGTTGATAAAATCAAATACCAAAGCGACGGCAATTATTAAAACAACAATTAGCAGGCTAGGCATGTTTCAGAATGATTCCTTCGATCATTATGGCGGCCTCGTGGCAAAAATCGACGGTATCCTCCAGACCTTCGTAGATGTCTTTCCATTTTATGACCTCAAGAACATCCGCACCGTTTACAAAAAGGGCGGCTATGGCCTTTCTAAAAATCTTATCTGCAGCCTGCTCGCTGTTTTTTATTTCTACTGTCAGCTTATGGTCGCAATGCATTTTTTTGAGGCAGCCGGTTAGACTGGCTAGGAGTTTGCTCGAATTTGTTATCTCCTGCGCCAATTCTATGGCAGCCTTAGGAATCGCTTTGACATTATAAAGGTTGATTCTCTCTGAGATCGAGTCAACCGAATCCAAAATCGAATCGATTGTACTGTTTAACTCGTGAATATCTTCTGAGTCAAACGGGGTGACAAAAGTTTTCTCAAGCTGTCCGCTGATCTCGGTAACTATTTCATCGCCCTTATGCTCGAGATCATTTATGGCTTTGGAATATTCGGCCGCTTTTTCCGGATATCGGAAACTTTCGCATAAGAGGGTAGCGGCTTCGGCTAGATTTTCCGATGCTTTGTTGAATAGCGCAAAGTAGATTTCGTTTTTTGGAATCAAGTTTAATTTCATACCGTTATAAAATTAGCATACAAGTCCTAGGGGAACAAGATTTATTAAGCGGAAAAAAGAATGTTCAACCTTATGATTTCTATGCCTTTGGCGATTTCATTAGCTCTAATGACTCGATGGCTGTTTTTGCAGCTTTTCGACCCGATAGAAGCATTCCTCCAAAGGTCGGGCCCATCCTAGGTAAACCGTAAACCGTTGCAACCGCCATGCCCGCTACAAGTAGACCGGGGTAGACAAAGCCCGTTTTTTCTACTACTCCATCTTCTGATCTCTCAACCCACATGTTTGCCTCGCCCGGCATAGTCAAAATGCCGCGCTTCTCTAAATAGCCCACTATGCTCGAATGATGCCCGGTAGCATCAATCACAACCCTCGATTCCATAGCAACCGGGTCTACACAACCAATCGCTTTTGGCATGTACGATACCGCACTCCAGTTCATAACAACGCCACGCACTGCATCATCGCGCACTACCAGGTCTTCCACGCGTGTTGTATTTATTATTTTTGCCCCGGCATCGCAAGCGGCCGCAATTAACCTGGAACATGCATGCGGTGAGTCGGATACAAAATGACCGGGCTCTATTTCCTTGTACGGTATGCCTAGTTCTTCTAGTATTTCTTCAGACGGTGCTCTGAACGTAACCTTGTTCATCAAGTACCCACCGGCCCAAAAACCGCCACCTAAGTAATTATTGCTTTCTATTACGACAACCTTTAAGCCAGAGTTGGCCATGTCCATGGCCGCCATCAGCCCGCTCGGCCCAGCCCCAACTACAATCACATCGCTTTCAACATAATCTAAAAACTCACCCAAAAACTCACCGACGATAGCCCTTGTTACAGAAGCTTCTCCTACTGGGGCAAAAATTGTTTTTCCTTCCACCTTTTGTTGTCTCCTTTAATCGACCTCGGTACGTTTTGAAGCTTTCTCGGCAAACATCGGCAAACAAAAAAACCGTACCAGCAAAACGATACGGTCTTTAAACCTAACACGTTCCCTTCGCTGGAATTGCCCAGATCAGGTTCAGACGGTCGCCGGGTTTACCCGGCCTCTCAGCTACTAACAGTAGCTCCCGCACATACCTATTCTTTTTTTCCTACCTTACTACCTTAATAAGCAACGCGTAAAATGTCAAGCAAGGCTGCAAGCCTTGCTAAATAATCGCTCAAATTCAAAACCTAGTCGCACACGAACATATCTTATACCAGCTCTATCCTCATGCCATCGGAAGCGGCGATAACATTGACGCCTAATTTATCAGATAATTCCCTTACCAGCTCCCAGGGTTTTGCTTTGAGCATCGTCATGCCAAAGTGAGTCAGCACCGCTTTTTGCGGCCTTATTGCTTTGATGATATTAGCCGCGTCGTCATAATAAAGGTGCAGTACGTTACCGTACTCCGGGTGGCGTTTATCCATAACAACATTTAATATAAGGATATCCGAACCGGCGTAATCGTCTATAAGTTCAGCGAAGTATTTGGTATCAACCATGAACGATATTTTGAACCCGTCTATATCGAACTTAATTCCATAAGTTTCAACCCCATGCTTATGCTTAATAGAGGTCTTGAAAGCTACTTCTTCGTCTACACGATATTCTGAACTTGCCCTTAATATGGTGATCTCTTGCAGGTAATCCCTTAGATACTTCAACACAACTGCATCGTCACCACTAAGGCAATCACCCGGCGCGAATAAAACTCCCCGCTTTTTTAGCCCGCCCTCCGTTATTGCATCGATAAGCACATTGATGTCGTTTGAGTGATCTAGGTGTGCATGCGTGAGAATAATTGCATCAATCTTACTCACATCTATAGGCGGCCTCGATTTAGCACACCTTACAAGCGTGCCGGGGCCGGGATCCAGCATTATGTTTTTGCCTTTAATACTGATAAAGGTTCCCGCCGAAGATCTTAGTTGCTTAGCTACAACAAAACGGCCACCCGCAGTACCCAAAAACTTTATAAAATTACTATTTTCC
>NZ_PFNG01000166.1:23084-23241 GCF_002791875.1 Candidatus Aquicultor secundus
ATTGCCGCAGTAATATGATCGTAGCCGGCTCCAACATCAGTAACCAGGGGACCGAGCATATAATAGGGAGCCCCGCCTGACATCTTTTTCTCAAGGATTATGCTGGTCTCGATCTCATCAAGCGGCACATGCCCTGGGCCCTCTACCATTACTTGGC
>NZ_PFNG01000166.1:23256-24389 GCF_002791875.1 Candidatus Aquicultor secundus
AATCGGCGATGGCCCCGGCACGTAAACCGTTTCCAAGGCTTAAGCAGGTATCATATTTTCTAAGAATCTCAACAACCCTGTCAAACTTTTCATAGAGCGGATTTTCCTTTTCATTGGCGAGCATCCAGCCGACCATTAATGCTCCACCTTTTGAGACCAGTCCCCCAAAGCGATATCCCTGCTTGTTAAGTCGCTCAATTGCATAAAGGTTGATTCCACAGTGAACGGCCATAAATGCAACTCCATCTGTACACTGGCGCTCAAGAACCTCGAATAGCAATTCCTCGGTCAGCTTATTTGGGTCACCATAGCGATCGATTGCTTCGCTGAAAGCCTGATATAGGGGGACGGTGCCCACGGGTAAAGAAGTCGCTGCGATAACTTCTCGCCGGACCAAATCCAAATCGCCGCCAACGCTTAACTCCATCAAGGTATCTGCACCGCTTTCCTGCGCGGCTAGTGCTTTTCTAACCTCAAAATCGATATCATTGATATCGGTTGATGTGCCTATACTCGCATTTACCTTACTCGTAAGGCCCTCTCCGACACCAACTGGGATTGAACCATGCCTCCGCCCACCAATTATGACAATCGTGCCGTTTGCCACCCGGTTGCGAATAATATCCGGTTCAATATTCTCATTCCTGGATATCTCGCGCATTTCCTCGCTAATGTCGCCTTCTCTTGCCAATTCAAGTTGCGTTCTCATATTTACCTCCATATTCTCTCGTGTGCATAGCGCCGAAGAACATAACGCTAAAAAATACAAAAAACCTCAAGCCTTTTTGACTTGAGGTTATCGACCAGATAAGTCCCCAGTTGCCGTATCTTTGGCGGACGAAAGATTTATCGGCATATCTAGGCAGGTCTTCTGGCTTCGGGATCATCCTAGCGCCTGCACCTTCCCATCCAGCTAATTTTTCCTGGATGGTGGATATTTTACAGGTTTCGTCCTCCGTCACAGCGGCGGGCCCACGCCGGAATTTCACCGGCTTCCCTATTCTCCCTTTAATCGGGCACCTAGATATTGGCGAGTATGTGATTTTATAGTTACAGAATATATAACATCCTGGTTGGGCCGTCAAGTTTACGGCTTTCTGTATGCGACTTAAATCCCTTTACCAAATTTAGGG
>NZ_PFNG01000263.1:0-5839 GCF_002791875.1 Candidatus Aquicultor secundus
AGCTCCAGGGCAAAGACGTCCGCCTCGCGATGGTGGTATTCCTTATCCGGCCTTCTCTGGTATTCCAACTCCTGGTTGTGCAGGCGGAGGTGGCCGAGTTCGTGCGCGATCGCGTAGCGTTTTTGGGTCTCCGGCATTAGCTTATTGATAACGATATAGAAATCTTCGTCGTAGCGGGTGAGCATACCGTAAAACCAGCTATCGTTCGACATCTCAATAATCTCGATACCGAGCTTGCCCGCGATCTCTCGCACATTAATGGGAGGATCGGCGATTTTAAACTCTTCAATTAAGGCATTGGCTTGATCTTTGATGTACAGGTGCGTGTAGATAGGCATTGGGTACCACCTTAAATCTTACCCTCAGCCCTCCGTTTGGCTTTGATGATCTCGAGAACATCGAGCATTAAACGACGTTCTTCTTCAGAGAAATTCGGGTCCGCCATCAAGAGAGCTTCAACACTAACGTCTTTCTTGTTGTCCTGGGCGACGGCCTCCCCCATAAGCCAGCCGATCGATACATCGTAGAAATCCGCGAGTCGCTTAAGGCGCGGCGTCGGAATCCTGCGACGTCCGTTCTCGTACATGGCGAGAATTGACTCTTTAAATTCGCTTCCGGTCAAGTTCTCGACATCTTTCCGGCTCAGGTCTCTGCTTTCCCGTACATGTCGTAAACGCCAACCGACATCGTTCTCGTACATGTTCCAACCTTTACTAATAGTACGATTGCCATATTCTGCCATCAACCCGTAAGCTATCTATCGGCAGTTTTACACAGAATATTTAGGGGTTATTACAAATTACTGGCAATCGCACTTATTGTGCACTTACAATACCACTATACCAATTAGATGCTAACTTTGCAATCGATTACTGAGGAGTTTTAAATTCGCAATAAATAGGTACGATCAGAGGCATTATCTATAACCTTGGGAGGAACAACGCAAGGCAGTCAATGGTACAGCGCTCTCATATATACCAGGGGCTTAAGTTATTATACTGAATGACCAAGCGATTAAATAATCTGCGTATGCAAAAGACAGATGACTCTGCTACCCCATCAAGATGTCCTTAATATCTTGCTCTAGCTCCGGGCGTGTAACTAGAAGCACGCTATCACCCACTTCGATAGTCGTGCTTCCATGCGGCACCACGACAGACGTATCTCTTAATATGGCAACGGCCACCGCATTTCTAGGAAGACCGAGTTCAGTGATCATATGGTTTCTTGCAGGCGAATTTTGCGGGATTGTTACCTCGATCAGGGAGAGTTCCCCTACACGCAGTTTCAGTAAGGTTAAGACCTCACCAAGAGAGACTTCTTCCGAGATAAGCTGTAATATTATCTGAGGACTGCTAACCGCTATATCTACACCCCATTCTCTTGTGAAGAGCCATTGATTTCTGGGATCGTTAACCCGCGCGACTACCCTTGGGATCTGATATACCTGCTTTGCTAATTGAGCAATCACTAGATTATCTTCATCATCGCCGGTGACGGATGCCACAATATCGGCCCGTAATATGCCCGCCTCTTCCAACTTTTTAGGATCGGTTGCATCACCTTTATAGGTGGTTATATTCGGTTTTCCCTCAAGTTGGGAAAGATGGGTCTGATTAAGATCAATAGAACCGATTTGATGCATCTCACTCAGATTTTGAGCAAGATATCGACCGACTTTCCCGGCACCAGCAATTAATATATACATAAAGCCTCCTTACGCAACGGCGCTAATAAACTCCTCAAGACGAGACATTGCGCCTCTTGCAACCGCAACCCGTGCAACATCTCCCTCTTCAAAAACCGTACCGAGTGTAGGTATAAAGGGCCTACCGTGTCTAGTTATAACGGCAACTTGAAGTTCCCCTGGAATGGTTATGCTCTCAACGGTTCTCCCAAAAAGCCCAGCGGGCACCGCGATTCTGATAAGCTCAACCTCTCCATTGCCAAAGCTTAACTGTACATCCAGAGCGCGGTGGAACAACAAGTCCTCTATCTTACTTACAGCCCACACGGTTGTTGAAACGGTTGAAACACCAAGCCGCTCGTAAATATTGGCCCGCACAGGGTCGAATATCCTTGATACGACACGCGGAACAAAATAAACTTCTCGGGCAATTCTGGCCGATATAATGTTGAGGTTATCGTCCCCTGTGACGGCAACAAAGGCATCGACGTTTTCGATTCTTGCGGTCTTCAGCGTCTGCTGATCCATTGCGTGACCGGTTACCCTGCTGCCGGTAAACGTTTTAGCCAAGCGCTTAAAGGCCTCAGGGTCGCGATCAATCACGGCAATGTCATGCCTATCAAGCCAGAGCGAATTCGCAAGTTCAGAGCCTAACCGTCCACAACCGACAATTATAATTCGCAAGGTAATCACCCCTATAGCTACTATTTCCCTTAATGTTTATCTGCTAAGCAGCCCCATGCCGGCAGCCAGTTATATCAAGCAGCCCTCCGACGGCTGACCCGCTCACGTGGCTCTTTGCGAGGTTCTTCGCCTCCTCCAGGCACCCTTCTTGCCGAATAACGCCTGGCAATCCACTTCCTTATCTCATCAGCAATTAATATGGTCGGTGAAAAGGCGAAGAGAAACAGCCAATCGGTAATCTTCAATGGGCTGGTATTAAATATCGGCTGCAAAAACGGGACGTAGACGAGAATTGCTATAATCACAAGCTCGGTCACTATACCGAAAAGGTAAAACCTATTAGAGAAAAACCCCTTCTGAAGTATTGAAGTGCGCTCGGTTCTCACGGCAAAGCCGTTACCGATTTGCATGATAACTATTGAGGCAAGCACCATCGTGGTTGCAAATACGTATTCTCTGCCCGAAGCGGGTAGCACCTGGCCCGGTCGCCACCCGTTCTGGTAATACGCATAATAATAGGCTAGCATCCCAACAGCCGCTTCGATTGGGCCGAGAAAGAAATACGCCCGGGCTAAGAGCGGAAAATCGAGCAGTCTCCTGCCACGGGGACGCGGCGGCCTATCCATGACATCGGCCTCGGGCGGTTCTGAGCCGAGGGCCAGCGCCGGTACAATGTCGGTACCTAAATCGATGGCCAGAATCTGCAGAATCGTAAGCGGTAGTGGGATGCCGAGCGTTACGAAGAGGATAAACGGGATTATCTCTGGGATGTTGCTGGCGAAAATATAAGTAATAAATCTGCGAATATTATCATAAACAGCCCTTCCTTCCTCAACCGCACCGACGATACTGGCGAAATTATCATCGGTTAATATCATCTCGGCCGCCTCTTTTGCGACGTCCGTCCCGGCAATCCCCATTGCAACTCCGATATCGGCCCGCTTTAGAGCCGGGGCATCGTTTACACCATCGCCGGTCACAGCCACAATCTCACCCCGATCCTTCAAAACTGAGACGACCCTCATCTTGTGTTCGGGTGAAACGCGGGCAAAAATTACATCGCTATGACTCAATACACTGCTAAGTTCAGCGTCACTCAAAGGATCAATTTCTCCACCGCTCACCACCCTCACATCGCTTTTAACAATACCGATTTTCCGAGCGATTGACTCGGCGGTAAGACCATAGTCCCCTGTTATCATGATGATTCGTATGCCGGCCCTTTGAGCGAGACTTACGGCATGCGCTACCTCGGGGCGCGGTGGGTCCTGCATCGCCATTAATCCAAGAAAAACAAGGTCTTGTTCAACGTTCTGAACAGTAAGAGAGATAATATCCGCGGGTATCTCCCTGTAAGCGATCGCTAGAACCCTCAATCCTCTACGCGCAAAATCATCGTTTCTAGCAACTATTTCTTGTCGTAGCTCATCCGTTAAGTCAACAATACCTTCGCTAAGTCTAATTTTAGTTGAAATATCTAATACCTCTTTAGGCGCTCCTTTTACACAAGCAAGAGGTCTTGTCGGAAATTTGTGGATACTCGACATCATCTTTCGTGTCGACTCAAAAGGAAGCAGGTAAACCCTTGGATGCTCCTTGAACTCCCTGTCTATATCGTACCCGGCTTTCTTTGCGACAACGAGAAGCGCAGCCTCCGTCGGGTCGCCGATAACGCCCCAGCCCGTACGGCCGTCACCAGGTGGAACCAGCCTTGACGTATTACAAAACGTGGCTGACATAAAGAGCACGTTGAGGGAATCAAGTTCCTCTTTGCTAAGCGTTCTCCCATTGACCCTAAATTCCCCTTTGGGTTCATAGCCGGCACCCTCTACATCTATAACCTCCCTGCTGGCCCATATCTCCTTAACGGTCATTTCATTTTGGGTAAGCGTGCCGGTCTTGTCAGTGCAGATAACGGTAGTCGAGCCTAGGGTCTCAACAGATGAAAGTTTCTTGATAAGCGCATGTCGCCGGGCCATTCTCTGAACTCCAAGCGCTAGGGAGAGTGTAACTGTCGGAAGCAAGCCCTCGGGCACATTTGCGACGATCATCCCGATAGCGAACAGGAACGCCACGGTTAAGTTAAGGCCGGCTATCTGGCTGCCTAGAACGAAAAACAGGATTCCGAGACCAATCGCGAGCGCTGCTACAACCCTGGTGACCCACACCATCTCCTTTTGTAATGGGCTTAGTTCAGTAGCTATTCTCTGTGTAAGACCGGCGATCTTGCCGAATTCGGTCTCTGGCCCCGTTGCATACACAACAGCCCTGCCCGAGCCGGTTGCGACGCTTGTACCGGTAAAAACAATATTGGGCGATTCCGTTATAAGCATCCTATCCCGGAGAACCGGGTCGCTTGTCCTTCTTACCGGAGCGGACTCTCCAGTTAAGGTGGCATTGTTCGTGCGCATTTCAAAAACTTGAATAAGGCGGGCATCGGCGGATATGTTATCGCCTTCTTCAAGCACGATAATATCGCCGGGAATAAGCTCCTCGGCAAGAATCTGTCTTATCTCTCCACCTCTGAGCACTTTCGAGTAACTCGGTAACAGCTTCTTGAGCGCTTCGGTCGCCTTTTCAGCCTTATATTCCTGCCAAAAACTAAATATCGCATTGATGATTATCACCGCGATGATTGCATAGCCTAGCTCAGGAAGACCACCGATAAAGCCAAGTATGGCACCGGCCCAGAGCAGTATCGCAAAAAGGTGGTAGAAATTTGCGAGGAACTTAAAGATTAGAGGTGTTCCTTTTACTTCTTCGATTTTATTCAAACCGTATTCATCCAAGCGCCTTTTCGCTTCATCATCACTCAAACCCCTCGGTGATGAACCGAGCTGCTTGAATACGTCATCACTGTTTAGCTTATATATCTCCATCCAATCATCCTCATGACCGAACCAATACCCTGTTGAGCTTATTTACCCAGATTCGACCCGAACATCGCATCAGCTACTATTAATCCAAAAACAAGCAAATTAAGAGAGGTTTTTTCTTAGAAAACTTCCATATTTGAAGCTACCGTTTTAAATCGCGTCATTGGTGGTCGTTTAGCAAAAAGAAGTGGTAATTAAAGGATGAACGCGGGGTGCCTTGCTGATTTTGGCAATCTATCTGTGTGTTATAAGGTGGTATGTTTACCGTTTTTGCAGATATTCTATAATACCATTGCTTATGCCGTCGGCAAGAAGCTGCCGGTAGGATGGACTGTTGAGGAGTGTGTCCTCTTCGGGGTTCGAGAGAAAGCCGGTTTCAACCAGTATCGTGGGGACCTTTGACCAGTTGAATCCGGTTAAGTCGCCGCGAGCAACGGTGCCGTTGTTTTTATGATTGGTTGTCGCAATCACGTCTTTTTGGACTATCTGGGCCGCCTTAAGGCTTTCTTTGTAAATTGGAGCGGCCCATTTATTGAACGCGGGGTAGAGCGTCGAGACCCCGTTTACTTTTATGTTGGCGCTGCCGTCGGTG
>NZ_PFNG01000263.1:5880-6104 GCF_002791875.1 Candidatus Aquicultor secundus
GGTCATGATTACTTTGATACCGTTCGCCTCGAGTTTCGCTTTTAACAGCTTTGAAATTGCAAGCGTGATCTTATATTCCGGGGTTCTCGATTTTACACCACTCGAGCCGCCCGCCGTTTTTTCCTTCGTCTCGGCGGCCCCCGGACCAATCGGCTCACGCGATAAATCGGCTTTGCTTTGATGACCCGGATCGATCACTACAACTTTTCCGGCCAGACTCCGCC
>NZ_PFNG01000213.1:0-421 GCF_002791875.1 Candidatus Aquicultor secundus
ATCTGCTTTTTAATCGATCGATCGGTAGAACGGATTTAGCTGGTGGCTCATACGAAACCCTGTTAAAATCTGTTAGGGAGCGGATATTAAAATATCCCGACCAGGTGAAAGTCTACCCGGGCCACGGTCCTTCAACAACGGTCGGCGATGAGCGAAGGCATAATCCGTATTTAACGGACTGACGAATAATTTCGCACTTAACAAGGAGGAAACGCACGTGCGGTTTTACGCACCAAAAGGAACAACCGATATTTTGCCCGATATGGCCAAGAAGTGGCGGTATCTCGAGCGCAAAGCGTCGGATTTATTTGAAAAATACGAATACGAGCCCATCGTCACCCCGATTTTCGAGCACACGGATGTGTTTCAGCGGGCCATTGGTACATCGACCGATATCGTTCAAAAAGAGATGTACACCTTC
>NZ_PFNG01000213.1:472-1563 GCF_002791875.1 Candidatus Aquicultor secundus
CAGGCCGGTAGATACCGCCAGTTTTTCCAACTAGGCGTCGAGGCGATAGGCTCGGATGATCCGGCCATCGATGCCGAGTCTATCCTCTTGATGATCGATTACTTTAGGTCCGTTGGGCTTAAGGAACTGACGCTCTACATAAACAGCATGGGCTGTGAAAACGACCGCCCGAAGTATGTCGAGCTTTTAAAACAATATGCCATAGCCCACGAGCAAGAGCTTTGCAAAGATTGCCGCAAGCGCGTTGAGCTGAATCCGCTGCGCCTGTTTGATTGCAAAGAAGAAAGTTGCCGGCGCGTAATGGAGCACGCGCCTAAAATAACCGACTACCTGGATGAAGATTGCAAGAATCATTTTAACGCCGTTCGCCGGTACCTCGACATGCAGGGTGTGCAATATATTATTAAGCCCGAGCTTGTACGGGGTCTTGATTATTACACAAAGACCACGTTTGAAGTTGTAAGCCCGCTTCTCGGCGCGCAAAACGCCATCGGCGGCGGCGGCCGGTATAACAAGTTAGTCGAAGAGTTCGGCGGCCCCCCGACGCCGGGGATCGGGTTCGCAATCGGCCTGGAGCGCCTCACGATAGCGGTTGAAAAAGAAGGCGCCTTCGTCGCGATGGAAGAAAAAACGGACGCATTTATCGCCGTAGCCGACAAAGCCGTAAAAGAGCCGGCTGTAAACCTGCTCTACGCCTTGAGGGGCGCCGGAATTGCGACCGATATCGACTATACCGGCAGAAGCCTCAAAGGCCAGCTCAAATATGCAAACAAAAAGGGCTTTCGCTATACTATCTTCCTGGGGCCCCAAGAGCTTGAAACCGGTATTGTCCAGGTAAAAGATATGAAAACCTCCGAACAATACGCTATAAAGCTCAACGAGCTGGTCGACTGGCTATCTAATATAGTAAAAAGCCAGACGATGGGGTCTGGAGTTACTAAGCAGTCATAAAGTTTTGTCATTCTGAGCGGAGCGTAAGCGGAGTCGAAGAATCTAGAGCGCAGTGCCTCTCTTTGATGGCAGGAGGGTTTAAGCTTAGATAGAGTTAGAGTGAAGACTTCTTAGTTAAGTAGATTAAAGCTTAGACATAC
>NZ_PFNG01000129.1:0-5789 GCF_002791875.1 Candidatus Aquicultor secundus
AAGCAAGGGGAGCGAGGGGACGTTGTTTACTTTGAGTCCTAATTTATGTTGCGCAGCAATAAAGACCCACAGGAAACAACGTCCCCTTGCTGCACTTGCTGAAAGAAGTGGGAGGGAACGCATATGTATACACCATCTAGAAGTGAATTTAAGAAGCTTGCAAAGCAGCATAACATTGTCCCTGTATACAGGGAAATCATCGCGGATATGGACACGCCCGTATCGGCGTTTATAAAGCTTGGGGATGAGGTGAACTCCTTTTTACTCGAGAGCGTGACCGGGGGTGAGCAACTTGGAAGATACTCGTTTCTCGGGTACGACCCGTTTTTAGTCATCACCGCGCGGGGCACTACCGTAACCATTGAGGGAGAGGAGGACGCGCAGCTCGAAGATGTTAAGGACCCGCTGAAAATCGTGGAGGACAAAATGAAGGCCTACAATCCGGCGGTGCTTGAGGGGCTTCCCCCGTTTTTTGGCGGTGCGGTGGGGTACGTCGGGTATGATGCCGTCAGGTATTTCGAGCGAATCCCAAAAACCGCGGTCGATGATCTCAAGGTTCCAGAGATGGTGTTTCTTCTTACCGATACCGTAATCGCATTCGACCATATAAAACACAAGATAAAAGTCGTCGCCAACATGCGGGTCAACGGCGGCGATGTAAATGAACTATACAGCAGCGCAGTTGAAAAAATAGATAATGTGATCAAGAGGTTGAGAAGCCCGCTTGAGTACGTGCAGCTCGTGGAGATGGCCCGCTTTAAACCGCGCGAGTTTTCCTCGAATGTTTCAGAAGAGCGCTTCGCCCAAATGGTTGAAAAGGCCAAAAATTACATTCATGAGGGTGATATCTTTCAGGTCGTATTGTCACAGCGCTTCTCGACACCGTTGACGATCGAGCCGTTTGATATTTATCGTGTCTTGCGGACCATTAATCCATCCCCCTACATGATTTATCTTAAGCTCGAAGATTGTACGATCGCCGGGGCTTCACCCGAGCCGCTCATCCAGGTACAGGACGGGACCGTTATCACCAGGCCGATTGCCGGTACGAGACCGCGCGGCGCAACGGCAGAGGAGGAGCGATCACTCGAACTCGATTTATTGCAGGACGAGAAGGAACGGGCGGAACATGTTATGCTTGTGGATCTCGGGCGAAACGACCTCGGCAGGGTCAGCCAGGCGGGGACGGTAAAAGTAGACGATCTCATGTATGTAGAGCGATATTCCCACGTCATGCACATTGTGTCGACTGTGAGCGGAAAACTTCTTGAGGATAAAACCGCATTTGACGCGCTCCGGGCCGCCTTTCCGGCCGGTACGGTCTCGGGCGCACCAAAGATACGGGCGATGGAGATCATCGACGAGCTTGAGCCGACCATCCGGGGCCCGTACGCCGGAATTTACGGGTATTTTGGGTTCAACGGCAACCTTGATTGCGGTATAACCATACGGACCATAATCATTAAAGACGGTAATGCCTATGTTCAGGCCGGGGCCGGTATCGTCGCCGACTCGGTCCCCGAAAAAGAGTTCATAGAGACAAAGAACAAGGCACGGGCGCTTTTTGACGCTGTCGATCAGGCGGGGTATGCGGACATAGAAACCAGCTCCTAGATATGGGGGTCTTAGAGCGATACCCATACAACCAACCGTCTTGTTGTTGACGTTTCCTCTACATGCTCATAAAATTATGGTAGACACAATATCCGATATGCACCCATTGCCGAAGGAGATTGACGTCTGTTGTCAAAACGGAACCTGAAAAACATTCGACAAAGGTGCAAAGAATGCACCTTAAACTCCGGCGAGCACGAACTGCAGGTCAGGAGCGAATCAGCAAACTTATGCCTCATTAGAAATCATGTCAAGATGATTGGTGAGCTTTGCAGCCTGAGCGAGAAACAAATATTCGATCTACAGGTTGCAATCGGCGAGGCCGCCGCAAATGCGATAGAGCACGGCTCGCCCCAGGGCTCCGAGAACCATGTAAGGATTCAAGTCTACTGTGACGGCAACGCGCTCGTTATTAAGGTAAAGGACGAGGGCAAATTCAAACGCCGCATGCCCGACCCCGGCATGGACCACAATAATTTCCGCGGACGCGGTATTCCGCTTATGCTTGCGCTAATGGATAAAGTTACAATTGATGAGGCCAAGGATGGCACAAGCGTTGTGCTTACCAAACGAGTTAAAGAAACCTATGAGAACAAGCAGGCTAAGTGAAGGCCGTACAAGATGGTAAATAACCATAAGCGTTGCTATTACCAGCAATGCCGGAAGTTTCTTCAACATCTTTTCCTCCTAAAGAATCCCTTAGCACTTTTTCGGTACTAACTGCTCGCTATGAACGGGTTACATTTAGTTCTTTGATCTAGTTTGATTGATCTAGTTTGATCGTTAGTTCCCTGGATTGATTCTACAAGCGCTTGTATTCATAGCTTGCAACTACTTAAATATAGCCCATGCGATTTAGCTACGGGTAGGTTCGATATTTCACCATTTCACCGATTCCTAGTACAATAGGGAATATTTGAGAGATAAATTGACGAACATATTTTCAGAAAATAGTGAAATATTTCCGTAATTCGCGTTACCAACTGGTTGTCTATCCGTTGATACGGGTGAAAGCATTAGGCTTATGGATGATAGTTTTGAAGTAAAAAGATTAGTAGATAAAGCGAAGAACTATGATGCAGAAGCTTTCGGTCAGCTCTATGACCTGTACTTTGATAAGATATTTGGATATATCTACTACAAAACAGGTAACCGCGTTGAAGCCGAAGATATCGCCGGTCAGGTCTTTTTAAAGGCGCTCGAGAACATCTCCGCGTTTGAATGGAGAGGGGCCCCTTTTTCGGCCTGGTTGTTCAGGATAGCTTCAAATCTCATCATCGATTACTACCGGTCAAACAAGTACGAGCTGGTTGATATCGCCGAGGAGATGGATGCGTTGCGCGATGATGGGCACGGACCGGAACAGTCGGCGATCAGGGAATTCAACCGCACCGAGGTTGTCAAAGCCCTAAAGACGCTTACCGATGAGCAGCAGCAGGTCGTTGTCATGCGGTTTATCATCGGCATGACGAACGATGAGGTCGCCCGGGCGGTTGATAAAAATGTGGGTGCTGTTAAAGCGTTACAGCACCGCGCGATTGGGGCCTTAGGAAAGGTTCTGGGGGAGATATACGATGAAGCCCACGATAACAGATATTTTTGATGATTGCATAGAAGCGATACGGCGTAAGGAAACAACGGTCGAGGAATGCCTTCGTCTGCACGAAGACGTGCGCGTCGAACTTGAGCCTATGCTTGTCGTCGCAAGCAGGTTACTCGAGGCGGGCAACGTCGTCCCCGATTCAATCAAGAAGCAGCAGGCACGCGATGCACTTCTGGCGGCCGTCGAGCAAAAGCGCTGGGAAACAGGCGTAGAACGAGAGGCGCTAAAAACAGCTCCGGCAAAAAGAAGGCCGCGCATGCTGGCACTGGGTAGCCGCCTGGGCATCATCACCCTTATCTTTCTCGCGCTGATGGGGAGCACTTTGGCGATGGCCAAGGAGAGTTTGCCCGGAAGCCCTTTCTATCCGCTGAAACTCGCAGTGGAACATGCCAGGATCGGCCTGGCCGGGGATGATGCTACTAAAGCCAAGCTTTATCTTAACGCCGCCGATGAGAGAATGAACGAGCTGAAAAAGCTCAAAAGCGAAGATCCGCGCTATACCGGCCTGGTTAAGGCTATGGCTACAAACATAGAGCTGGCTGAAAAGACATCGACCGATGGGTCAGACAAAGAGTTTTCAGTTGCAGTCAGTAGCCTTGTAAAGAAAAACCGGGAAGTCCTCGAGGATACCTTGGATAAGGTACCGCTAAGCGCGAGGCCGGCGATCCGGCGTGCTCTTACAAAACCTTTAAAATCAGGAGGGGCCTTGGTTGAAGAGCCCGATGACAAGTCCGGCGACTCTAATGCGGGCAACGCATCAGGTGGCAATTCAGGATACGCCAATTCTGCGGGCAAGCACCCTGCACCTATGACCCCAAGCGCAAGTTCGTCCAGGCAGCGCTCACATGATTCTAATGAAGATAAAAATCGAACCGTGGACGATAAGAACAAGAAACTCCAAGGCGGCGGCGAAACCGCAACTACGACCAGCCTTCTTCTTCGATAGCGCTCCTACCGGCACCAGCGTACCTGGAGCCGGTATCACCCCACCTTAATAGTTGCTCTTTTCACAAACTTCACCTAAAATAAAACTGTTGTGCTCTATGTTGACAGACATGGGCCTATTTAGAACGGCAAACGTCTCGACGCAAGCCAGATAATTCAAATTAGGATCGGTTCCAAAGGATGGAAGCAGAATGGAAAAGAGAATCAAGACTGGAATCGGCACTTTAGACCGGATGCTGGGCGGCGGTTTTTACAACGGCGCCGCATGTATGGTCAAAGGCGCTCCAGGTACAGGAAAAACAACATTAGGACTACAATTTCTCGCGGCCGGTATCGAAAACGGAGAAGCCGGTCTTTATGTAACGTTCGAGGAGTTTTCAGGTTCTCTCTACAGAGACGCACGCTCGATTGGCATCGATCTTGAAGCGTACGAAAAAGCAGGCAAGCTGAAGATGATATTTACAAACCCCGAGGTCTTCTTGGGCATGGTAAGAAAACCCGGCGGTGAGTTCGATGAGGCGATTCTTAAGTATGGCGTGAAAAGGGCTGTCGTAGATGCATTTAACCACCTTGAGTTCATCGAGGAAGAATCTAAAAAAATGAGAAGCCTCGCCTATATGATGGTCAATTCCTTTAGAAGACACCAGATCACCAGCATGTTGCTGCATGAAGACAAATTGTTTATGGGTGATGTGGGCGGTCTTGAGTTTGGTCTCCCCTACATCGTTGAAACAATCATCCAGCTCAAGTACGTTGAGCTTGAGTCGAGGGTCCGCAAGGCGCTTCTAGTTCTCAAGCACAGGGCAAGCGCGCACAGCAATGCCATTCTTGAATATACGATATCCAACAAAGGATATAAAATCGGCGACCAGTACGAGGCAGACCACCTGATCACCGGATCGGCGACCCGCCGCCCGGTTGTTGAGGGCCTCTTGAACTCCCTCTCGCATGTGGGCGGGCCTTCGCTTGATGTTTCCGTCAGGCTGATCGAGGACACGCTGCTTAAGATGGGGCAATCATTTCCTGAAGAACACTATGCAAATAAGCAGGAGTTCTTCGATGCTATCGAGAAAGGCGAGGCCGGCATCTCAAAACTTGAGTCGAAGCCGCTGCCCCGCGGCAACGATATTTATGCAACGGCGATATGTCCTTTCAAAGCAACGATAATCGAGCTTAGCGATAAAAACTACGAGGCATTTATCGCAATGACCGAGACGTACAGGGAGAAATATCCCGGTCGCGCGATTGTCCATCCGTTCTGTGTTTGTCACCAGAATGTTAGGGAATTAATTCTTGGGAAGACATATGTCGAGGGCCAGCCGATCCACAGCGAGACTCTGGTATGCAAGAGCAATGTCTTGGAAGATATAAGTTATGGCTCAGAGGCACTCAAACCGCTGAGTTTGACCACAGATAACGCGGACGAATTGCTAAAAGGCGATGTTTGCCTGTATAGCCTGCTGATTGGAAAAGAGCAGAAACAAAGAAAAGCAAAGGCAAAAAGCGCAAAACAAAAGGTAAAATAGATTTAAGGATTGACACCCGCCAAAAATCTGTGCTATTGTCTTAGTAATTACAAAGAAGAAGCCGTAGACGGGGAAAGTAGGCTAGAGTAACCGGTAAGAAG
>NZ_PFNG01000182.1:0-1144 GCF_002791875.1 Candidatus Aquicultor secundus
CGGCCGTGGCCATGCCGGTTTGGGTTTTGCGCCTCGATAGCGTTGGCAAGGGCCTCGATAGTTTTGCGGTATACGTTTCTAATACCTAAGAATGACTTAAAAGAAAGCCTGGTTACTAAAAGCGGCAGGAAAAATATTACTAAACTCCAGTAGCCCATCCCCCTATACATGATGGCAAGAAGCACACCGATTGACGAGAAGTGGACTCCTTAGCAACCCCTTTTTCAACTCAGCGCCGGGTTGGTGGCTGATATCTGTAAAAAAGGGGAAGAATAAAGGTAACCGGATATTTGGGGGTTTTTAGGCATGAAAAAGCTACTATCGGTGACCGCCGAGCAGATGAGGGAAATTGACCGTGTGGTCGCCTATCAATACGGATTGCAACCGGTTCAGTTGGCGGAAAACGCGGGGCGTGCGCTTGCACGGGCATGTCGCCTGCTGTTGGAGGGAAGGCTTATAAAACGTAGGATCATCGTGCTTGCCGGCACCAATAAAAATGCGGCGGGCGGACTGGCTGCGGCCCACAACTTGCACGATTGGGGGGCGCACGTTGAAGTGGCGCTCGCCACCCCCGATAGCTCGCTAAAGAAAACCGCGCTCACGCAGCTTAATATTTTGAGATCGATGGATATCGAAATCGGTGAGACGAGCGGGCTTAACATCGCTCGTTTAAGCAAGTTCGACCTGATAATCGATGCGCTCTTGGGATATAGTGCGTACGGCTCTCCGGCGGCGGAGTATGCGGATGCTATTAATGCGGCAAATAAATCAAAAAAGGAGATTATCTCGCTCAATGTGCCCTCGGGGCTCAATACGACGACGGGACAGGCCTATAACCCGTGCATCATCGCAAGCGCAACGGTGACCCTGGGCGTTCTCAAAACCGGCCTGCTGGCCGCCGAGGCCGCCCCATATGTAGGGCAGCTATGGCTCGCCGATATCGGTATCCCGCCTGAGGTATACGCCACGCTCGACTTGAAAGGGAACAATCCGTTTCTCGACGACGACCTCGTGCTCATCCACCGCGAGGAAGCGGCGCTCGGCATAACGGCAACGGCTTAAAGCGGTAGCCGACATGGCGTACCGTCTCGATCAGGTTGGCATACTTGCTGCCGAGCTTTGAGCGCAGGCGGCGTATGTGCAC
>NZ_PFNG01000196.1:0-178 GCF_002791875.1 Candidatus Aquicultor secundus
ATAATGCAACCCCCTCTTTATATCTTTAAACGACCCGTCTCTCTACAGGCTCTATTCTAATCGTGATATCGTGCTCTGCGAGATTGCTGCCGAATTTATTAAGCCAACTGCGATTTATCGATTCTCTTATCTTATTATCTATAGTATGGATATCTGCATTTCTTTTAATCATGAGAGA
>NZ_PFNG01000196.1:211-5823 GCF_002791875.1 Candidatus Aquicultor secundus
CGGGAACGCTTTTAATAACGTGATCAATCGCGTGTTCCGCCGCATCGTAGTTGACCTCGGTCTCACCGGGACCTTCTTCCGGAACCTCGTACATGCCGCCGGAAACCGCGCGCACCGCCTCTGCGAACTGAGCGCGAAGCCAGAGCGCCGACAGCGCCAGCACGACAACGAGCAACAGTATCGAGATTATCGACG
This sequence comes from Candidatus Aquicultor secundus, assembly GCF_002791875.1. NCBI lineage: Bacteria > Bacillati > Actinomycetota > Candidatus Aquicultoria > Candidatus Aquicultorales > Candidatus Aquicultoraceae > Candidatus Aquicultor > Candidatus Aquicultor secundus. Next base: position 407 of record NZ_PFNG01000196.1, read on the forward strand.
CAGCAACGAAATTAGCCCGGAAAAAGTCGACCACGGATGTGTAGGGAATGATTGATTGGACCTGCCCGGACGTTATAATCCCTAATGCAAGCAGGATATCAACCAGACTCACCACCGCAACCAGGGCAAATAATATGATTAGCAGCACTCTGTTCAACACGTTCATGGTGACCCCTATCACGCCGGCATTAAATTACGTTACCCGCTAGATTATGCTACACGTTTAACGCGGGCAACCCTGATGCTTATATGCTCAAGGTCATCATCCAACCCAATGGATGCAAGGTTAGTCTTCACATCATATTCAACCTGCGAACGGACCGCCTGCCTGTCGGCATCCGTCGATACCTCTATGCCGGTTGCGATGTCGAACCTGTTGCCATGCACCACGACATCCACGCTTTCCGGCGTAATCCCTTTTCCTCGTGCAAGGCGCTGTACCAAAAACCTCTCGACATCGGACCCGAACACCCGGGTTTTACCCGCTTCGTCTTCCCGTATGGTAATGAAGCGGGCTCGGAAGGGCCGTATCTCAAGAATCAGGAGCACCAGTGACACCAGGAATATCCCGATGAGCGTCGCCTGGATTTGCCCCGCGTTGAGCCTGGTAAGAGAACGGAATATCCCGCTGACAAGCCCCGTTAATTGTGCGTTGCGGCTAAGGAGACCGATCAAGTAGACTATCCCCATTGCAGATGCAACGATGAACGCAATCGATATAATTGTTGCCAGTACCCGATTAAATATCCTCATACCGCTAGAACCAAATCCTCTACATAGATATCAACGCTTGTTACGCGATCCGCCATGTCGATGCCCTCTTTATGCAGTTGCTCCCAGATTTCTGCGCGAAGTCTATTTGCCATCTCGGGAATCGTTGTTCCGGAAACGGCCAGGGTCACGTAAATATCAACCGTATAGCGACCCTCACGGTCAGGCCCGTGCACCCATACGCCCGGTACGTCCGGGCTGTATGGGTAGGACTCACCAACCGCACGCACCCGTGTGAGTAAAACACCCTTCATCTTATCCACCGCAGATTCGACTGCCAGGGCTATTAGTTTTTTGTCCTGAAAAATATTAAGCGACACGGCTTTCACTTTCCCCTTGCTGCTGCTGCTGTTGCTCCTCCTGCGGGAAATACAGGTCGTAGACCGTAATATTGACCTCTTTTACGCGAAGACCGGTCATCGACTGCACCTGGTTAATAATATTCTGCCTTACATCGTTCGTGACATCCGGGATGCTCTGTCCGTAATCAATCATCAGGCTCAGGTCAACCGCCGCTTCCTCCTGACCGACCTGGACATCGACGCCTGTCCCCTTAGCCCCGGCACCTGTAATTCTTGATATAGCCCCACTAATCGCACGCTCTGTAGGGCCGCCCAGAGCATGAACCCCCCGGACCTCCCGTGCCGCCATACCGGCGATTTTAGCAACCACCGTATCGGCAACAATGGTCTTTCCGGGTCCTTGTTGCTTAAGTTCTTGCATTTCACCTTCAGCTCTTGCCTCTGCCATAAAATTCTCTCCTCCCTTCATGCTGTCCTTCTTACCCATAAATTCGGATAATACGTCGCGCATAAAGTTAATTCCCAGTTTTTAAAAATTAACCAGTGGCGGTTTCGCAGCCGTAAGCATGTTAAAGCATCTATTTGCAGGTAAGAGAAGATGTTTAAAAGGCAGAGAGCGAGAAATAATACAAATCCAGTTTTAGCAAAGCCTGCTGTTGGTTTTGCCATCCTTGCAAGCGGTGGTGAGGAGTGTGGTTACACTAAAAATAGCCCGATTAGATATCGAGCTATTTTTACTTGCGGAGGTGCGTGGGAATCGAACCCACCAACCGAGGTTTAACCCGGCCGACTGGTTTTGAAGACCAGCTGAGCCACCAGGCCCAATCCACCTCCATGAAAAACGATAATGGCAGAACCATTATCGTTGATACCTCTATTTTGCCAGGTCTGAGCCTAAAAAACAAGTCGGGTGCGTCTGGAACCATGGCATACGCCTCTCCTTGCTTCAACCGGTGTTGACACTAGCGCACGATACGGGTTTCGCCGACGCGCTTCGTAACGCCGACCATGTCGAAGTAGTTGAGGAGCGGAATGATATATTTTCTCGATGTGTCGAGCATCTGACGCACATCGGCCGGGCTCACCTGTTTGCCGGAGAAGTTCTTCTTTATTTCCGCCTTGGCCTCCTCGATGAGTGCGGCGTCGAAGTACATGTTCGGCGCGATTCTGACCAGCTTGTGCTCGCGTACCAGCAGATCGGCTAGCGAGTTGAGCTTCTTCAGGTCCATGCCCATCTCTTTTGCGAGCCAGGTGGTCTCGGGTGGGCCGTATTTGCCATCCACGATTTTTTTCGTGATGGATGCCAGCAACTTCTCGTCCTCTTTGCCCACTGTTACCTGGGCTTTTGCGTCGGCGATCTGGGCTTTGTCGACGACTATCTTGCCCGCTTTTTGCAGGTAGACAACAAACGTGTCGAACTCCTTATCCGACATCCAGTCGAAAAGCTGTGACTTTATAATCTGCTTGCTCAACCAGGGGTTAAGGGGGTTCTTTTTGAAGTTGTCGTTTAGATACCGCTCAAAGCTCTTGATATGGGTATCAAATGTGCTTTTCAGGACATAATTATCCTGCTTATCAATAACAATCGATGTAATCTCGCCGCCATTTACAAGCGCGGTGAGGCTCTCTCTTATCTGATCTTCATCCAGCTCGGAGCGCACCCAGAGCTGTTTTGCGGTCATGAAGCCTCGCGTCTCGTTAAGGAAAAGCCGTACGATTGCCTCGGAATCTCCCGCGCTTAGCAGCCGACAGCGCTCGCCGAAGTTTTTATGTGACGCCCGGTACTTGACCGGATGGCTATCCAGAACGCGGCCGCCGCCGATGGTTTGAATCGGTGAGTAGCTTCTGATGACAAATTTATCGCCGTACTTAGGTACCACCGGACTTTCCAGCCTGAACTGGACAAATGCGGTATCGCCCGGCATAAGAACCTCGCGGTCCGTTAAGACCACGCGCCCAAGCACCTCGCTCGTGCCGTGGTGCAACCTGATCCGCGCCCTGTTCTTTAGCTCTTTTGGGGCGCTTTCAAGCAATTTCAGCGTGGCGTCGAACATGTAGCTCGGGCTAAGAAAACCGGGCGCCAGCACGACGGCCCCGCGTTCGATGTCGTCCTTATCCAGACCGACCAGGTTAAGGGCCACCCTCTGCCCGGCGATGGCGGTATCCATCTTTGTGCCGTGAACCTGGATGCTGCGTATCCGAACCTCTTTGTTGACCGGATAGACGTGCGCCCTCTCGTCGGCGTGGATCTCGCCCGACCACAGGGTGCCCGTGATGACGGTACCCGCACCGGACATGGAAAAGACCCTGTCGATGGGCAGCCTAAACGGAGACCTGTCCTTGCGCGGTTGGATACGCCGGGCGATTGTATCGAGCGTGGTTCTCAGCTCATCGAGCCCCATCCCGGTTTTGCCGGATACGGGGACGATAGGCGCATCTTTGAGGCTTGTCTTTGCGAGGACTTTTCTGATCTCGTCTTCAACGAGCGGCAGCCACTCTTCATCGACGATATCGGCCTTGGTAAGCGCCACTACGCCTTCCTGAATGCCTAAGAGATCGACGATGGCGAGGTGCTCCTCGGTTTGCGGCATGACCGAATCATCTGCGGCGACAACCAACATAACGATGTCGATTCCGGTCGCACCGGCCAGCATGTTCTTAACGAAGCGCTCGTGGCCCGGCACGTCGATAACGCCGAGCTTCTGCCCGCTGGGCAGCTCAAGGCTGGCAAATCCAAGCTCGATTGAGATGCCCCGCTTCTTTTCTTCTTCAAGTCTATCTGTATCGATGCCGGTCAGCGCCTTGATCAGGGTGGTTTTTCCGTGATCAATATGGCCGGCAGTGCCGAGTATTAGCTGCTTCATTATTCCTTAACTACTTCCCTTATCTTGTTGAAGGCATCCAGTATCAGCCGGTCTTCGCCCTCTTGTATGGTACGCGGGTCTAAGAGAACCGCGTCTTCTTTAATTCGCACGATAACCGGCAGTTCGTTACATCTTAAAATCGTCTCGATTTCATTGGCGGTCGCAAAAGCGCAGCGCACGGAAACCACGGTCGTCGGTAGCTCCGCCAACGGAAGCGACCCTCCGCCGACTTTGGAAACCTCGGGCTCAGTTGTGACCGTAAAGCCCTCCCCGAGGTTGTCATTCAGGAGCTTCGCCAGCGCCTCGCCCCTGGTCTTTAGCTCATCGGCAGGGGCGGTGATCATCCGTATCGTCGGGTTCTTTTGCCACACCGTATCCATATCCAGATACTCTCTAAGTGTAGCCTCAAGCGCGGCCAAGGTCATCTTATCAACCCGGACCGCCCTTGCAAGCGGGTGTTTTTTCATGCGGTTGACGAACTCGGTCTTTCCGATAATAAGGCCTGCTTGCGGGCCTCCCAGCAGCTTGTCGCCGCTAAATGTTATAACATCAATACCGGCCCTCACACTCTCCTGCACCGTCGGCTCGTAGGTGATACCGTAGCGGGAGAGATCGATAAGCACGCCGCTGCCCAGGTCCTCCATGACCGGGATGCCGAGTTCTTCGCCGAGCGCGACCATCTCGTCCAGCTCGACCTCGTGCGTAAAGCCGACGATTCTAAAATTGCTCGTGTGTACTTTCATAAGAAGGGCCGTGTTTTCGGTAACCGCGGCGCGGTAGTCGCTAATGTAGGTCTTGTTGGTCGTGCCCACCTCGCGCAGGATGGCGCCGCTTTGCCGCATGACATCGGGAATCCTGAAGGAGCCGCCGATCTCAACGAGCTGGCCCCGTGAAACGATCGCCTCTCTTCTGGCGGCAAGCGTGCTGAGCGCTAAGAATACCGCTGAGGCGTTGTTGTTTACCACCATACCCGCCTCGGCTCCGGTTATTTTAACCAGAAGCGACTCGATATGGCTGTGGCGCGAGCCACGGGCCCCTTTTTCGAGGTCAAATTCCAGATTCGAGTAGTTGGACGCCGCCGCGACCACCGCATCGATGGCCGGTGCGCTCAATATCGAGCGGCCCAAATTCGTGTGGATAACAACACCGGTTGCATTTACCACCCGTTTAAGGCTCGGGGCGTATTGCTTCTCAAGCCAGCCCTCCAGGTCGCTTATCAGCGAGGATGCGGATACGTCGATACCGTCCAGCTCGTCGTCCGGCATGGACAGGATAGTCCCGCGCCTCTCGTCGATGACGTAGCGAACGCCATCCACAATAAGGGGTCGTGGATAAAGGTTGGATAGCTGCTTAACATCGGGCAAGTCGAGAACTTCATCGACTTTAGGAAGCTGCCGCAGGTATTTATTTTTCGACATTAAATCACCCCATGAAAAGTTCTCGTAGTTAAAGTTCTCGTACTTAAGGTTATCGAGTCTAA
>NZ_PFNG01000107.1:0-1052 GCF_002791875.1 Candidatus Aquicultor secundus
AAGCTTTGTCTCAAGACTTGGCAGAAGCTGCTCCGGAGAGACATAGTCATACATAACCGCATAGCCCGGGCGCATGATCCGGGCGTGCTCGAGGCCTGGAACAGAGCGTACTAGTTCTTCTTGCGCTGCGGGCGGAAGACTTGTCGATAATCCCTGAATATAAAGCTCGGCTCCGTCGGCCGCCTGTGGTTGTAAAAATACAGGGTGTCCTGGTCGGTCTGCACCGTGGAGCACTTTGTCCTCTATTGATGGACAATAGCGAGTGCCTATGGGACGAGATCCGTCTTTAAAGAGCCGGGATTGTTGAAGGTGGGCGAGCACCGTTCCGCGTGTCGCCTCAGTTGTTCTAGTTTTGTAACATACCAGGTTATATGGGGCAAATTGCTCCGTCCAGAACGAAAATGGCTCGGTGCGCTCATCCGGTTCCTGTATCTCCATCTCCGACGTATCCACGCTTGCCGCCGAAACTCGGGGGGATGTGCCTGTCTTAAAGCGGCCCATTGCGAACCCCATAGCTTCCAGGTTCCGCGATATTTCCGGCGCGGCGATCTCGCTATAACGACCCGCTTGTTCCACGACATCGCCGTAAACTACCTCGCCTCGCATGAACGTACCTGCGGCAAGCACCACCGCCTTGGCTTCGAACGTCTCAGAAAACACAGAAGTGACTTCGAGGGTTTCTCCGTTGGGCTGTATCTTCTTGATTAATGCCTGCCTGACGTGAAGATTATCTGTTTGCTCGAGTAAATATTTCATTAAAAGCTGGTATTGCCGCCTGTCCACAATTGTAAACGGCGACTGAACAGCCGGGCCCTTCGCGATATTCGATCGCCTGCTGTGTAGCGTGGTACGGTCGGCAAGACGCGCCATCTCCCCGCCGAGAGCGTCTATCTCCCTCACCAACTGTCCACGACCGGGGCCGCCAATAGAAGAATTGCACGGCATCCAGGCCATGGTATCAAGACTAATCGTTAAAAGCAGCGTCCGTGCACCCATACGAGAAGCGGCAAGTGCCGCCTCACATCCTGCATGTCCCGCCCCTATTACTATCA
>NZ_PFNG01000107.1:1070-23597 GCF_002791875.1 Candidatus Aquicultor secundus
ACATCTTCATCGACAAACCATCGGTGCCAAATACCCCTGCCACAAGAACATTTGGCGCAAGTGCACCGGGCTGAGGGTTGCCGGGCTTAAGCATGTTTGCTCGGTCTGTCTTAATTTATTTTCCTATACAAAACTGGCTGAATATTCTTCCGAGGACATCATCGCCAACCGTCTCTCCTGTAATTTCTCCCAGATTATCCAGCGCGTCGCGCAGAACGGTCGCTATAATTTCTTCCGGCCGCCCTGTTTTAATAAGCTCCATCGCCTCATTAACCCCGGCTTGTGCGTGCTTTAAGAGCTGCTCGTGGCGCGCGTTTGTAACGATAGCCGAGCCGGCCGCATCAAGGCTTCCTGCAAGAAGCATCCTTTCAACCGTCTCTTCCAGCACTTCGATTCCGTCCCCGCTCAGCGCAGAAAGCTCCACCCTGGCCTTAAATCTATCGGGTAATGCGAGCTCTTGCGCCGACCATGCCGGCGGCAGGTCGGATTTGTTTACCACTAGAATCAACAGTTCTCCGTCAACCTCATGAAGGAGCCGCGTGTCTTCAGCCGTTATCTGCCGGCTTCCATCCACTACAAACAGCACGATTTCCGCCGATCTTATGGCTTCCTGTGCGAAACGCACGCCGATCTTCTCGACCTCGTCCGAGGCCTCCCGAATGCCGGCCGTATCTTGTAGGACCAGCGGAATTCCTTTGATGGTTATCGTTTCCTCAATGACATCCCGCGTGGTTCCCGGAATCGGTGTTACGATCGCACGCTCTTTTCGTAGCAGTGCGTTTAAGAGGCTTGATTTTCCAACATTAGGTTTTCCTATTATTGCCGTTCTTACGCCTTCTTTGATCATCCTGCCCCTGATGGCGGTTGTAAGAAGTTGCTCTATCGCATGATTTGTCTCGTTAAGCAGATCAAACAATACCGTAGCGGGCAACGTCTCGATGTCCTCATCAGAGAAATCGACGGCGGCCTCTACCTGCGTAAGCACATCGGCAACCTTCTCGGCCACCCCTCGTATTTTTTCTGATAGGCCCCCTTCGAGTTGGCTTACGGCGGCTTTTAGCGCTGCGTCGGTCTTTGACCTGATGGTATCGATAACCGCCTCAGCCTGGGTCAAATCAATGCGGCCGTTTAGAAATGCGCGTTTTGTAAACTCTCCTGCCTCTGCCGCCCGCGCGCCGGCGCTAAGCACCGCACCCAGTGTTTTTCTAAGGGCCATAACCCCTCCGTGGCAGTTTATCTCAACAACGTCTTCGCGGGTATACGTATAAGGGGCCCTCATTATAGAAACAAGCGCCTCGTCAATTTGAGAGCCGTCTACAGGATCAACCACCGAGGCCAAAAACATGCTGTGGCTTTGCAGCGCGCCAAGCCCCGCCCCTTTGCGCTTTTTTACTACCTTTTCGGCAACAGATATCGCGGCATCTCCGCTGATGCGGATGATGCCGATTCCCCCCTCGCCGACTGCTGTTGATATTGCCGCTATCGTGTCGTTCCCGTAAAACATCATTTTCACCACGTCATTAATATTAAAACATTCTATGTATAAAAGCATTATGCGCATGCAACAAGCGCCAACGTGAACGGCCAAGTGTTAATTATTAACTAACAATTGTTAACTAAAAGTTAGCACTTCATCCCGGCCCTTTTTCTAACTAAAAAGCACCCGGTCGGATAGAGCCGGGTGCTTCGATTATATAATGAACCTTGCCTGATTAAGCTTTATGCTTTCGGCAATATTTTTACCAGCCGATCCGGCTCCTCACCCTGGCTCTCGGTGAACACCTTGTCGTTGTCTTGTAGCGCGAGGTGAATCATCCTTCTATCATAAGCGTTCATGGGTCTTAATACGACCACTCGGCCCGTGCGCACAACCTTTTCGGCTGCTTGCTTCGCCATTTCCTCAAGACTCTCCGCCCGTCTTTGCCGGTAATTCTCGATATCGACCAGGAGTTTCTTCTCCGCGCCCGCTTTTCTTAGCGCAACATTGGCTATCGTTTGAATCGCGCTCAGTGTCTCACCGCGCTTTCCGATCAACAACCCGAGTTCGCCGCCCGTGATATCTATTTTTATCGCGTCGTCGGTTTCGTGTATCGCGACATCTCCGTCGACACCCAGGTGTTCCATAATTTCCTTGATTAGCGACTCTATCGTTTGAACACCCTTATCGATGACGGATACCCGCACCCTGGCCTTCCCGGCACCGAGCCTTCCAAAAAAGCCCTTGCTTTCTTCTTCTAGTATCTCCACTTTCGCGTCAGCGCGATCAACGCCTAGCTCGCTAAGTGCCACCTTGATCGCCTCTTCAACCGTGCTGCCTTCTTTTTCTATAACTGTTGTCATTAACTAACCTCCGACGTTTTTGCAAGCCTTAGGGTTATATATTGCTGTGCTATGGTCCAAATATTTGTTGTTACCCAATATATTAAAACACCTGCCGGCAGACTCCATGCAAAAAATACCATAAGCGGCACCATGTAAAGACCCATCTTTTGTTGTTGAGCATCGGTCGCCATCATTTTCTGAGGCAGATAGGTCGTAACCGCCATTAAGATAATTAGAATCAGGTACGGTATGAACACGACCACACCGTGCGCTAACGCCAAGCTTGGCTTGAGGCCAAGCTGCAGACCAAGCGATGTTGCATTTAAAAGTTCTTTATTGCTCAGCAACATTCTAAACAGCGCGAAAAATATCGGCAACTGTAGAATCAACGGCAGACACCCACCAAAAGGATTTACCTTGTTTTCCGAATAAAATTTCATCATCTCTTGCTGGAGTTTTTCTTTGTTGTCTTTGTATTTCTCCTGCAACTCCTTCAGTTTCGGCTGGAGTTTTTGCATTTCATACATCGATTTGGTTTGTTTAATTGTTAGCGGAAGAATAAATATCCTCACCGCGACGGTTAACAATATGATCGCTACGCCATAACTGTGGACGTACGCGTTGAAGAAAGTTAGCGTTGCCGCGAGTATATCTATCAGGCCTTGCCAAATGCTGCCCAAATTAAAATGCCTCCTTAATTACTTTACTGGATCGTAGCCTCCGGGAGAAAAAGGATGGCAGCGCAATATGCGGCTCGTAGCCATAAAGCCCCCCTTAAAAAAGCCATACTTATCGATGGCCTGGAGCGCGTAGCTTGAGCACGTGGGATAATACCTGCACGATGGCCGAAGCATGGGCGATATAAATTTTTGATAGAGTCTAATCAATGCTATCGCTAGTTGTTTCATCTCTTTTTTCTATGAGCCCTACTCTCAAAAGAATATCAATAAAAGCCTTTTCAACCTCGTGAAAAGACTTTCCTTTTATCGGCTGCCTCACTATAAACACTATGTCATACCCTTGTTTAATCTCGGCTTCGTTATGTCTAAAAGCTTCCCTTAAAAGTCGTTTTATTCTATTTCTGATTACGGCAGAGCCGACTTTTCGCGATATCGAGATCCCAAGGCGGAGCCCTCTTTCCCTCTTCTTTAAAAAATAGACTACGAGGTACTTATTGGCCGCAGATTTTCCGTTGAGGTACACGTCCTTGTAGTCTTTGCCGGAAGTTATCCGTGCTTCCTTGCGCATGTTAACCGTTTTACGCCGACAATCTATCTCTATTTTTCCGGCGGCGGTTCGCAATCACTCTACGACCGGCCTTAGTCCTCATCCTGATTCTAAAGCCGTGCGTCTTTTTTCTTTTTCTCGTGTTTGGTTGATAGGTCCGTTTCATCTTTTCTCCTTATATAAAAAAAGAACAGCCATAATTATATTGTTGCCTGTATATATATGTCAAGGTAATCTCTTTTGAGTAGATTTTTATATGCGACAACACGGGTAACGAATTCCCTGTCGTTCTCCGTTGAAGGGCTGTGGATAATGTTGATAACTTTATTTTCATCCATCCTGCCTGCCCTTATAGCTCGCTTGTTTACTTCACAAATATGCGTCTGTTATAATTTATCACATGATGATACTTATTAAAACTGCTGGTTAACAGTATAATTATAGACGTCGTTTATGGGCTACTTTTATCTTCCCTTCAAATATGTGACTCAAGAGGTTTTTTCAGTGAAAACCTCTAAAAATAAAAGTTTTCCACAGGAATGCGCTGTTTTTTCTTTGCAACCGTCTCTTGAAAAGTTAATATTTGGTTATCACGTCGTCTACTAGGTTTTCAAGAAAGCGGGTAAATCCGTTTTCAACACTTTTCCACACATGTGGAAAGAGCTGTGGATAACTTTTAAATTATTGCACGTTTTCGCCCTTTCAGGGAGCATTGAAAACCTTATCATTTTTTAGCGGCCGGTGTGATAAATATAAAAACTAGCTGCACAGAGAGGCCTTGCTCTGCTGGTTTTTATGAAGGTGTTGTTGATAACCTAGGGGATAAATACGGCCCTTATACCAATAAAGGATATTGAATGGAAAACTATTTTCAGCGGTTCGTCGATAATTTGGAACAGGAGAGGCTGAAAACACCCGCTTCAGGGCAAGAGGCGACGTCCCCGGAAAACACGCCTGCTATGGAAGTTCAAGAGCGGATTGCCGCACGCCTTGCGGTATATGATTCCCTCATGGCTGCGCCACGCATCATCGAACTCGGCGCCGATGATTATGATGAGTTTATAAATCTGTTGGCCACAAAGACCTACCAGTCATCTAAAGAAATCGGCGGAAATATACCGTACACGGTACTTCGCGAAATTATTGAAAATCTCATACACGCTTATTTTAAAGAGGTTGTCATAAGCGTGCTCGATAACGGCAACACCGTAAGGATTTCAGACCAGGGCCCGGGAATAAAGAATAAGGAAAAGGCATTTGAGCCGGGCTTCTCAACGGCAACCTCGGAGATGAAACATTATATAAAAGGCGTTGGCTCGGGCCTTCCTATAACCAAGGAGGCTCTCTATTTTCTCGGTGGTGCGCTCACCATAGAGGACAACCTGGACCACGGGACGGTTATAACACTAAAAGTACCCGGCGCTCAGCCCGTGCCGGATGAGGCGACAAAGGCACAAACCCCCATCAGCTTTGACTTAAATAAGCGCCAGAAGCAGGTCCTGTTCCTTATTATGGAGTTCGGATCCGTCGGTCCCTCAAAGATAGCCGGTGAGCTTAGCATCAGCCTTAGCACAGCATACCGAGATTTGATATACTTGGAGGAGAAGTCGTTAATTTCTGCGGACGAGCAGGGCAAAAGAGTTCTTACATCCATCGGCATCGAATATTTGGATGACATTTTAAATTCATAGGTGGGATTTTCTTGCAAAACCAGCTTGATATTATCTGGGGTCAAGCCCTTAAAATAATAAAGAAACAGCTTAACACACCTACCTATAAGGCCTGGTTTGAGAATACGAGTCCCGTGCAGATCGAGGCGGAAGAATTAATCATCTCTGCACCAAACCCGTTTACCAAAGAGTGGCTCGAAACACGCTACAGCAGCCTCATTGCCGATGCGCTTTTTCAAGTTCTGGGCGAGGAGATACAAATAAAGGTTGTTGCCGATGAGGCGGAGCAACTCTCAATAGAGCCCGAAAACACCCGGCACAAGAAGGGCGAGATGAAAAGCCAACCGACAGCACTTAACCCCCGCTACACATTTGAATCGTTTGTTATAGGCGGGAGTAACCGGTTTGCACACGCTGCGGCATTAGCGGTGGCTGAAGTACCTTCAAAAGCCTATAACCCTCTCTTTATCTACGGGGGTGTGGGGCTTGGAAAGACGCATCTTCTACAGGCAATAGGCCACTATGTTATCAATCACCACCCCGGTTTAAAGGTGCGCTACGTATCCTGCGAGAAATTCTTGAACGACTTTGTCGCATCCATTCGCGACAAAGATAAAATTTCAGGTTTTCAAAAGCGTTACCGCGATAATGACATCCTGCTTGTTGATGATATCCAATTCCTTGAAAACAAAGAGGGGACGCAGGAGGAATTTTTTCACACGTTTAACACGCTACACGAGGCGAATAAACAGATAGTCCTTTCAAGCGACCGGCCGCCAAAAGACATTGCAACCCTTGAAGACAGACTGCGCTCCAGATTTGAGGGGGGACTAATTACCGACATCCAGCCGCCGGATTTAGAAACTAGGATCGCGATTCTTCACAAAAAGGCCCAGATTGAAAAGCTGTCTGTTTCGAACGATGTCCTCGAGTTTATAGCTTCTAAAATACAATCGAACATCCGCGAACTCGAAGGCGCGCTTATCCGAATCATCGCGTTTTCGTCGCTTACAAAGGCGCCGGTAAATATAACCATGGCCAAAGATGTCTTAAAGGACATTTTTCCAAACCATGCAAGCCGCCCGATCTCTGTTCAAACAATCCAGGCGGAAGTATGCCGATATTTTAATATTTCGAAATCTCAGCTGGTTGGAAACAAACGCTCGCAATCGGTCGTCTACCCCCGCCAAATCGCCATGTATTTGGCTAGAGAACTTACCGATCTCAGCCTTCCGAAAATAGGGGAAGAGTTCGGGGGAAGAGACCATACAACCGTCATGTATGCGAACACCAAGGTAAGTAAGATGATTAGCACACAGCGGGAGGTTTATAACCAGGTTCAAGAACTAACAAATCGCATAAAACAAAAAACATAAAAAGGTATAAAAGTTGTTGATAACTTTGTTAATTATTATGGCAGCACGATTCGCCTAACATTTTACACAACTTATTTGTTAAGTAATTAACAATAAAAATAACCGCTCTATGAGCGCTTATGGCGGTTATTAACACAATTAACAGCACTTACTATTACGACTAAGCATACTTTATATTCTTTTATAGAAGGAGGCACATGTGAAAATAAGTATAACGCAGGGTGAATTAAATACCGCCTTGCAAACTATACAAAAGGCGGTTTCATCGAGAAGCATTTTACCTATCTTGTCAGGAATTCTTTTTGTTGTTGAAGATGGGTATCTCAACCTGTGTTCAACAGACCTCGAGTTGTCTATGAAATACAGGCTCCCGATTAGCGCAGAAGACGCGGATGCAGCGGTTCTTCCGGCACGCCTTATGGGTGATGTGGTTAAAAATCTTCCCGATGCGAAAGTAGAGCTGGACATCGACAACAAAAGCGGCAATGTAAGGATTACGTGCGGCTCGTCGCTCTTTAGCTTAAAAGCATTTTCCGCGGAGGATTTTCCGAAATTTCCGGAGACGAAGGCGGAAAAAACGATAAAGGTTCCGGGAAAAAAAATTTCCTCGGCGATTAGACAGGTTATGAAAGCGGTATCAAAAGACGAGACCCGCCCGGTGTTGTGCGGCATATTGACGACAATCGATAAGGGAAGGCTGAAGATGGTAGCTACCGATAGCTATCGGCTTTCTATAAACGAGACTGCCGTTGACGGGGCTAAAGCTGATGATATGAAGGTGATCATCCCCGCACGCTGTATGGATGAGGTGTCAAAGATTTGCGGCGATGAGGATATTGAGATAGGGCTTGCTAAAAATCAGGTATATTTTAAGATGAACGATACCGTTGTGGTTTCAAGGCTTATTGAAGGAAACTTTCCGCCGTACCAGCAACTGCTGCCCGACAATTGTGAGACAAGGGTAAAGTTGATGAAGGACGACTTCCTTGCTTCTCTGCGAAGGGTTTCTTTGTTGGCTCAGAACAACGCGTTAATTAAAATAAGGATAGATAAGGAAAAAGTGCAGCTTTCGGCAATGACCGCGGACGTAGGATCGGCGGATGAAGCGCTTCCGGCCGAAGTCGCAGGAGAGGGGATGGAGATCGCATTTAACGCCCAGTATTTAATCGACGGGCTCAACTCGATTTCCGAGGAACAGGTGTATCTGGAGCTTAACAACCCGCTTAAACCGGGCCTGGTGCGACCGGCAAAGGCACAGGATTTTATTTACCTTGTTATGCCGGTTCGGATAGGATAATCGCGTGAATGCCATTGCCGTGCGGCCGGGGACACGACTCGAACAGCTATTAAAGCATGCAGGCTTGGTATCGACCGGTGGCGAGGCAAAGATACGTATTCAAGAAGGGGAAATAAAAGTAAATAACCAGGTCGAACGAAGAAGGGGCTATAAATTAAAAGAGGGAGACGTCGTAACCGTAGGGAATGATACCGTTAAGGTTACCATTAAAGAATAGAAATGTATGTAAAAGAGTTACAGCTCGTTAATTATAGGAATTACTCCAATTTTAGCGTTACGATACACGAAGGACTGAATTTTATAATCGGCAGAAACGCCGCCGGAAAGACAAACCTGCTCGAAGCACTTTATTTCTTAGAAAACGGAAAATCCCATAAGACAAGTACCGCCCGGGAACTCATCAAGTGGGATGAGGAGTTCGCCATAGTAAAATCAACGGTTCAGCGCCTCGAGCGGGAACTTTTAATCGAGGCGTCTATCTTTAAGGATGGTTCAAAACAGCTTAAAGTAAACGGCGTCGCAAGCAAAAAAGAGCAGATGAAGGCACGCCCCATAATCACCGTTATTTTTACTCCGGACCACCTGAGGATAGTAAAAGAAATGCCCGAGACCCGCCGGGCCTACCTCGACGAGATACTCGAGAAAACAGGGCCGGGTTATTCCTACTGGCGGCAGCAGTATTCCAAAATTCTTAAACAAAGAAATATGCTTCTGAAAAAAGTCTTCGTCGGCAGGATGAAGGCCGATGTCATCGATTATTGGGATAAACAGCTTGTCGGAGCCGGTTCACGGATAACGATAGCCCGGCGTGATATCATCTATAAGCTTGAAGAACGAGCGGATCGGGCATATAAAAACATAACGGAAAGTGATGTCAACTTTTCACTTATTTATGAAAATCAACTCCTAAAAGAGGGGATAAAAGACGGAGAGACAGAAGAACACTATTTGTCGCTTCTAAAAGAAAAAAGAAAGGCCGAAATAGAGCGGGGGCAGACCCTGGTCGGCCCGCACCGAGATGACGTCGGCATATTTGCCGCAGGCATCGACCTTCGAACTTTCGGGTCACAGGGAGAACAGAGATCCGCTTCCCTTGCGCTTAAAATGGCCGAACTTTCAATTATTACGGAACTTACCAGAGATTATCCGGTCTTATTACTGGACGACGTTATGTCGGAGCTTGATAGGGCGCGACGCGAAGCGCTCCTGAAGTATATTAACGATGGGGTCCAGGTGATTGTAACCAGCACTAATGTTGAATATTTAAAAGAGATGGATATAGATGCGTCGAACATTATTAAGATAGGCTAAAATAAAGATAATTATGGATAGGCCGGCATGGGGGAGAAACAAGTACATGTTGTATGGGCTTGGCGAAACGATTCGAGAACTAACCTCAAACGAAGAGATGAGGGCAAAACTGGAAGAGAGCAAGGTTCTCTCTCTGTGGGCGCAGGTTGTTGGGCCCGCGATAAGTGACAACGCGGCGCCGGAGAAGATTAAAAACGGCATCTTGTATATAAAAACGAAGAGTCCTGCATGGGCGCAGGAGCTAAAGGTTCTGGATTCCAAGATAAAAAAACAAATAAACGCGCTTCTTGGGTCGCACACGGTTCATGAAATTAGATTTATCCACGGCCCGCTTATTATAAAGGATAACAATCAAGATAATAACGAAGACTCACCCGATATCAGCTCGATAAAACTTACCCAGAACGATTTAGAACACACAGAAGAGCTGGTGGGGGGCCTAGAGCCGGCCGAGTTGCAAGAGCGCGTGCTTCGTCTCCTGGTAAAGAACAAAAAGCTTGAAAGGTGGAGGCAGAAGCAACTGGCGTTGCGTGAACACGGACGGTAATTATAAAGGCAAATCGTGGAGGTTGAAGGCGGATAGACCCACAAAAACACTTAAAAATGTGTTATAATTGTGAAGTTATAAAACGGCTTTACCGGCCGTTTCTTTGCGTACACACCCTAATAGTTGAGAAATGAGGGAAAATATAGTGAGCGTTACATATACCGCTAAAGACATAACGGTTTTAGAAGGATTAGAGGCGGTAAGAAAACGTCCTGGAATGTATATCGGCAGCACCGGCCCGCGAGGCCTCCATCACCTCGTGTATGAGGTGGTCGATAACAGCATCGATGAGGCGCTGGCCGGCTATTGTAAGAACATTGTCGTAATGATAAAAGAAGGAAATATCATAGAGGTAAGCGACGACGGCCGGGGCATCCCGGTTGGTGTTATACCGAAATATAAAAAGACCGCGGTCGAGATAGTTTTAACCGTTTTACACGCCGGCGGAAAGTTTGGCGGCGAGGGATATAAAGTATCGGGCGGCCTTCATGGCGTAGGTGTTTCGGTTGTGAACGCCTTATCCGAAAGCCTTACCGTTGAAGTTAGTAGGGACGACAAGGTATATCGGCAGTCGTTTGCATATGGTAAGCCGACGACCGCGCTTGAAGAGGTAGGAAAATCCAAGAAAACCGGTACAAAGATCACCTTTTTGCCGGATAAAACCGTATTTGAAGAGCTGGATTTCAGTTTCGATACCATCCGCCAAAGGATGCGCGAGATGGCCTTTCTTAACAAGGATTTGAAAATCGATCTCATCGATGAACGCGTCGAACCACACGAGATGGTAGAGTATAAATATTCCGGCGGTATCACCGATTTTATTAAGCATCTTAATAGTACGAAAGAGCCGCTTCATAAAAAGGTCATCTACTTCGAGAGCAGCGATGGCGGCAGTCAGGTGGAGGTTGCAATGCAATACAACACCGGCTACATCGAGAGCGTGTTTACGTTTGCCAATAACATCAACACTCACGAAGGAGGAACGCACCTTTCGGGATTTAGGTCCGCGCTAACCAGAACCATAAACGACTACGCAAGAAAGAAGGGCCTCTTAAAAGAAAAAGAAGAGAACCTCTCCGGCGAGGATATTCGAGAAGGGCTAACGGCGATAATCAGCGTAAAGCTGCGCGAGCCCCAGTTTGAAGGCCAGACAAAGACAAAGCTTGGAAATACCGAGATAAGGGGGCTCGTTGAGAGCACGGTTGGAAGCAAACTCGACGAGTTTTTGGAAGAAAACCCCGCAACGGCAAAGCTCATCATAAGTAAAACCATCCAGGCCGCCCACGCAAGGGCCGCCGCCCGCAAGGCGCGCGAGTTGACCAGGCGAAAGAGCCTGCTTGAGAGCACGTCTCTTCCTGGAAAACTTGCCGATTGTTCGTTGACAGACCCATCGCTCTCAGAGATATATCTGGTCGAGGGAGATTCGGCGGGCGGCTCGGCAAAACAGGCAAGGGACAGGAGTTTTCAGGCGATCCTGCCGCTTAAAGGAAAAATATTAAACGTCGAAAAGGCCAGGCTGAACAAGATACTGAGCAGCGAGGAGATATTAGCTATCATCACCGCGCTCGGAACCGGTATCGGCGAGGACTTCGACGTCGGCAATGCACGTTATCACAGGGTCATAATTATGACCGATGCCGACGTTGACGGGGCGCATATTAGAACCCTCATCTTAACGTTCTTCTACCGTTATATGTTGCCGATGATCGAGTCCGGCTACGTCTATATCGCGCAGTCACCGCTCTACAAGATAATGCATGACGGCTTAACAAAATATTTTTATAAAGACAGAGAGCTTGAGGAATATCTCAACAAGCTCAATAAAAACCCGAACGTGCAGCGCTATAAAGGTCTGGGAGAGATGAACCCCGAGCAGCTCTGGGACACGACGATGAACCCGGAGAAGAGAACGCTGCTGAAGGTAAATATGGAAGACGCCATCGTGGCCGACGAGATTTTTTCCATTCTTATGGGGGACAAGGTCGAGCCGAGGCGGGATTATATAATAAAACACGCAAAAGACGTGCGGTTCCTGGATATCTAAGAGTTAGTTAGAAGGAGAATCATAGAAATGGTAGATGCCTTAGCAGGCAGAGTAGAAACAATTGAAATAGAAGACGAGCTTCGAAGCTCGTATATCGACTATGCGATGAGCGTCATTGTCGGGCGGGCGCTGCCCGATGTACGCGACGGCCTAAAGCCGGTGCACAGACGAATTCTTTATGCCATGCACGATATGGGGATGCGCCCGGGCAGCCAGTATAAGAAGTGCGCCCGTATCGTCGGAGAGGTTTTAGGTAAGTACCACCCGCACGGCGATACCGCGGTGTACGACTCACTGGTGCGCATGGCCCAGAGCTTCGCGCAGCGCTATGAACTTATTGATGGATACGGAAACTTTGGCTCGGTCGACGGCGACTCGCCGGCCGCCATGCGTTATACGGAGGCACGTCTTTCAAAGCTTGCCGCCGAGATGCTTCGCGACATAGAAAAAGACACCGTCGATTTTGTCCTGAACTTCGACGAGACCCTGGAGGAGCCGCTGGTGTTGCCGGCGCGCTTCCCAAACCTGTTGGTGAATGGGTCATCGGGTATCGCGGTTGGTATGGCGACCAATATCCCCCCGCATAACCTTGGCGAGGTAATCGATGCCGTTGTCGCTATGATAGAGAATCCCGAGATCGACGTGCGCGATTTGATGACGTACGTCAAGGGGCCGGACTTTCCAACCGGCGGCATAATTATGGGTAGAAGCGGCATTAATGAGGCATATCTAACCGGGCGCGGCAGCATTAAAGTGCGCGGAAAAGCGCACGCCGAGCAGACCAAGCAGGGAAAACAGAGAATAATCGTCTCTGAGCTGCCATATCAGGTCAACAAAGCCCGGCTTGCCGAAAAAATCGCCGAGTTGGTTCGAGACAAAAAAATCACCGAGATCAGCGATTTGCGCGATGAGTCGGACAGAAGCGGCATGCGCCTCGTAATAGAGCTTAAGCGCGATGCCGTAGCCCAGGTGGTTTTAAATAAACTCTATAAACACACCCAGCTCGGGGTAAGCTTCGGCGTTATCATGCTCGCCCTGGTTGACGGTGTACCGAGAGTGCTGAACCTCGCGCAGGTTCTAAAATATTATCTTGAGCACCAGAAAGACGTTATTATACGGCGTACAAAGTTTGAGCTTAAGAAGGCCCAGGATAGGCTGCATATCGTCGAAGGGCTCTTGATCGCACTCGGCAACCTTGATGCGGTCATAAAGACCATCAGGGGATCAAAGAACGTTGATGAGGCCCGCCAGCGTTTGATGAAACAGTTTAAGCTTTCAGAAATCCAGGCGCAGGCAATTCTTGATATGCGCCTGCAACGACTGACCGCTCTTGAGCGGCAGAAGCTCGAAGACGAGCACAAGGAACTCGTTAAAAGGATCGCGTATCTAAAAAGCATCCTGGAGAATGAGAGCATTCTTCTTGGAATTATTAAAGGCGAGCTTCTCTCGGTAAAAGAAAAATATGCAGACAAGCGACGCACCCAGATTACAATAGATACGACCGAGCTTGAGATAGAGGATCTTATAGCCGAGGAGGATATGGTTATTACCATCACCCACTCCGGCTATATCAAGCGACTGCCGGCAACGACGTATAAAAAACAGGCGCGTGGCGGTAAGGGCGTTACCGGCACAAATCTGAAAGAGGGCGACTTCGTCGAGCATCTCTTCATCTCTTCGACGCACAACTATATATTGTTCTTCTCAAACAAAGGAAAGGTCTATAAGCTTAAAGTTCACGAGCTTCCGGTTGCTAGTAGAACGGCACGGGGACAGGCGGTTGTAAATATCCTGCCATTCACTGCGGACGAGAAGATTGCCGCAGTCATATCAACCAGGAGTTTTGAACAAAACCAGTACCTGGTAATGGCGACCAAAGACGGCATTGTTAAAAAGACTCCGTTTATCGAATACAACACGTCGCGCCGTGACGGCATCCTGGCGATTACCATGCGCGAGGGCGACGAACTCATCGGCGTGAAGACCACCAAGGGCTCAGAGGACGTCATCCTGGTCTCGCGAGGCGGTATGTCGATACGCTTCCACGAAACCGATGTTAGGCCGATGGGCAGAACGGCGATAGGTGTCAAGGGTATGGTTCTCACGAAAGGCGATGAGGTCTTGGCAATTGAAATTGCACGGGACGAGTCGGACCTTCTCATCGTAACCGAAAACGGTTTTGGAAAACGCACGCCAATGAGCAATTACCCGCTGCAAAGGCGCGGCGGCAAGGGAGTAAAGACTCTTAAAGAAACATCGGCGCGCGGCCAGATCGCTGCGGCAAAGATGGTCCAGGAAAACTACGAGTTGATGGTTATATCGAGCGAAGGCATTGTTATTCGGACGCCGATTAATAAGATTTCGCAGATGGGTAGAAATACTCAGGGTGTTACGATCATGAACCTTAATGACAGCGACAAGGTGAGTGCCGTGGCGCTGGTTATCGACAGGGATGACCACAAGGACATCCTGGAGGATGGCCAGAACAACGATCAGGACCCGTCAGCTACGTAATAACTTATGCTCCGGAGAGCTTTGTGCAGGCATTCGAGATATCGGAGCATACCGCATATGATTTAACCTGCGGCCAATGGGGTAATAACGCCTTGTAGAGAGATAAATCCGGATAGTGGAGGAGAGGGCGTTGCTTATTTCAACCGTTTTGTTTACTGACGGGGAAGAGCGGCAATTTAGAGCCGAAAGCTTATCGGTCGGCGCCCCGTCAGAAAACCTCGTACGTGTTGACCTGGCCGATGGAACCGAAATACTAATTCCTTTTTATTCCGTAAAACAGATTATCACACAGGATTTACCCGTCGACGCGATATCCCCGGAGATATTTAATGAGAATGTTCCGTCCTAGCTTTATTAGAGAGATCGTGCGCGCTTCTAATCTTTCGATTTAATTTTCTTGAGATTTGCTATCGCGTCGTTTACCGTAGAGTGGAAAGGGAAGATGCGGGTGAGGCCGGTTAGGGTCAGCACCCGGTCGACTAATGGGTTGCCTACAACCGCCAGCGCCCCGGCCTTCTTTTTGACTTTCTCAAGCCCGCCCAGCAGAACCCCGAGGCACGAGCTATCGATATAGCTGATCTTGTGCAGGTTAACAACCATAAAGTAGTTACCCTTTTCTATTTCTTCGTTTATTGCCTCATGTAGCTTATAGCAGTTACTAAGATCAATCTGCCCATGGACTTCGATGACCGGTGTCTCCCCGACAGCCTTTTTAATTATCTCCATACAGGCTTGACCGCCTTCCTGAGCCGCGCCACCGTAGCAGGTAGAACGCGTGTCTACGTCTATATTCCCGCCCCTTACGTGCATAAAACATATAAGGCTAATGTAAGTAAAACAGTGGCTCTTTTATAGGACAACCAACCGCAGCCATGAAGCTTTACGGGTCGCTAACTAGGACACTGACCTGCAGTTATTTATCACAAATTGTTTGACAGCGCAGGTGTCAAAGTTTAGAATTTTGACAGGGACGTCTGTGCCGCCGGATTGATTCAGACCATAGTTACCATAGCTAATTTAATGTATTTTAGATAAAAGGAGAATTACGCGTTGAAAGATCTACCATCTAACATGAGCGGAAAGGCGGTTTCTGAGGAAACCTTTACGGACACCCGTGAGTCGCCCGATGTCGACTTCCTTGGCGAAGACGACGACTTAGAGCAGCTGCAGATAAAGAATGTGGCGGCGGTGTGGTGGGAAGATATCACCGCGTACTCCCGTGTCGAAATACCGGATGATTTTGAAATATTCAGGCTCTCCAAGATTACCGTGGGCTTGGTCTGGAAAGAAACCGAGGACTACGTTGTGTTGGTTCAGGATTATGACCTCACCAACAGAGGTCGCGGATACCGCCATAATGATTTTCATATTATTCCACGCGGTACGATAAAAAGGCTGGAGGTTTTAGGGGAAGTGCATTTCTAGCGTCTTAAGACCCTTCTTTAAAATCCTCCGGCTTTACGTTTTCCAGAAACTCACGGAAGCGGGCAACCTCTTCCTCTTCGCCGTCTTCGCTCGTTATCGCGGCCTGATCTAAAACGCCCTCATCTGCAAAAATCGGGGCATTGGATCGCACCGCAAGCGCTATCGCATCACTTGGCCTGGCATCGATTTGCAGCTGGTTTGAATTCGCCGACATGTGGATCTGCGCGTAAAACGTTCCCTCTTTTAAGTCGTTGATTACAATACGGGTTATTTGGGCGCTTAGCGTATCGATGATGGTCTTAAGCAGGTCGTGGGTAAGCGGGCGCGACGGGTGTATTCCCTGGACCTCCATAAGGATAGCGGTTGCTTCAAATTGTCCTATCCAGATTGGGAGGTAGCGATTTGATTTGAGGTCTTTTAGTATAATGACCGGCTGGTTTGTCAACATGTCAAGGTTGACGCCGTGAACTTCCATTTCAAACAAGGTATCACCGCCAAAATCGTGCCTTATAGCTATATGCTCACAATAACAAAGTTTTAACCTATTAATCAACCCCGAGGGGTTCCCATGCCATTGAGAGCAGCCGCAATGGCGGCCTTGATATTTTCTGACCGGACAGGTAAAATATGTAGCTGGCTCTGGAAATGGCCGTGCCCATGCGCTACAATGCATGATGTTTGCGGGCCTATAGCTCAGTTGGTTAGAGCGCACCCCTGATAAGGGTGAGGTGGCTGGTTCGACTCCAGCTAGGCCCACCAATCCCAGGTAGGAATGTCTGGGATTTTGTTTTTATGGCACAAAAAAGCCCCTATCCGGCAGCCCGTTCATTGTCTACGGGGTTCTCGTCATTCTCATCAAAGAGAACCGCTAACTCATCATCGGTGAGATCGACGGCATACTCACGTTGCTGCTTGTCTTCGACCATGGTAATAAAGTGGGTCGCCAATATCGGATCAAACTGGGCTCCCTTGTTTTGTTCAATAATCGCAAGGGCCTTTTCAGCCGGCATTCCTTTTCGGTACGGTCTATCGCTCGTCATTGCGTCGAATGCATCGGCCAGTGTAGCAATACGGGCCAGAAGCGGGATCTTCTCCCCGCTAAGCCCAAGGGGGTAGCCTGTTCCATCAAAGCGTTCATGGTGGTATATAACGATATCTGAAATATTGATTAATGCATCAACCGGCTGGGTTATCTCAAAGCCTTTGTACGAATGTTCTTTAATGATGGCATATTCTTCATCCGTTAGTGAACCCGGCTTATTAAGAATTGCATCCGGTATACCAATCTTTCCAATATCATGAAGAAGCCCGCCAATATAAGCTCTTTCGATATCGGACTTGCTCAGCTCTAAATGTGAAGCAAGGTTTGCAGAGAACTTTGCGACACTGTCTGAATGTCCACAGGTATATGGGTCTTTTGCCTCGATCGCTTTAGATAAAGCCAGGGTGACCTTCAAATAGCCCGTTTGCAGGCCCTCATATAGCTTTGCGTTGCTTGTCGCAACGGAGAGCCATGTCGCAACGTTAGTAATGAACTGCTGTTCATCTAGCTGAAGGTCGATACGGTCTCTGCGAGTCAGCACTACAACGCCAACCGTCTCCTGTTGGTTAACTAGCTGTGTGGCAAAGGCGTTCTTAATGCCGGCAGCCTCCATTTTGTCGCAAATTTGTAAAACACCGCGGTATTCGGGATTACAAATATCTATTAGCCGATTTTCAACAGAATCAAGGACAAAGAATAGTTCCTTAGCCGGGAGAACCGAGAGGTCTATAACCGCTTGCCGGAACACCCCCTCTGACCGCACAAGTTCTAAATAATCTTTGTTCTTGGCCAACGTGTAAAGCGCGGCTCCATCAAATTGCGATATTTCCAGAATCTCATTGAGCGCCAGCTTCGAAACTTGTTGCAGGTCAAGGGCATTGGTCGCCTTTGTTCCGATATGTTGGAGAGCAATTAATTTTCTCTCCCTGTTTTTAAGTCTGTTTTTCTCTATAATTTGCATGGTTAAGAGTAAATTTGCAATCAACAACATAGGAATAATCGTGCTCGGATAGCTTAACAGGAGATGAAAAACAGGCAGATTTGTAAACGCGTACACCAGTGCAATTACATTAGCGGCAGCAAAAGAGAAAAGAGTTAGCAAAAAGACATAGCGAAGCCTATTTTGATCGGGGTTGCCATGCCGGAAGAGCGCAAAATATATACCAACTGCGCAAGCACATATATTTAATATGCGCATAGCCACATCAAGCATTGCTATCATCCTTTAAGCGATCATTTCGAACTACTAAAACAATGGCTGTAATGCTTACAAACTCGAGTAGCCCGGCCAAGCTATGCAGCAACGGCATATTAAACATAGAGAGCACGTAAAGAATACTTGTAAGGAAAAATGCTGATAAACATACCAGATAATAAATATAGAAACGGTAAGATTTAAGATCAGTCCGGTTAGAAAATAAGAAAATAAGCGCCGCCAATGAAAGAATCAATGGAAATATGTGACCATATCCGTAAATATTGTATCCCAGTGCCATTTGCATTCTTGCCACCCACCTACTGTCAACCCGAACATTATTCAGCTTATCGACAACCAACACCATATTCTTGAAAAGAAGCAAGGCGTTATTGTGCACTAAAAAACAGAAGCCCTGCTTGCTCTTGAAACCCGAATCCAAAGTGATAAATCAAGAAGAACTATTACAGTGCTGATACTTAAGCGCATGGTGCTTGGTACCGATATAGGTAGCTACTATAAAAGGAGACAAGGTGCCAAGTAACCCGAAGAGATCAAAAGATTTAACAAAGCGAAAGAAAAACGAACAAGCGCTACTTGAGGCTAAAGAGCGGATGGAACAGATATATAGAATGGTCCCGAGCGCTATTTTTACGGTAAACACAAATAAAACCATAACCAGCTTCAACAAAAAGGCAGAAGAGATAACAGGCTATTCATTGGAAGAGGTAATCGGAAAGAAATGCTCGGTTTTTGCTATGAATACCTGTACAAAAAAGTGCGGCCTTTTCGCACATGATGTAACTAAACCTATTATGGCCAAAGAATGCATCATCAGAAGAAAAGACCGTGAGGAACGGGTACTTTCGAAAAATGTAGACGTATTAAGAGATGTACAAGGAAACATTATAGGCGGCGTCGAGAGCTTCGAAGACATAACTGACCGCAAGAAAACAGAAGAAGTCCTCAATTACATGGCATATTATGATATCTTAACCGGTCTTCCGAATCGAACCTTGTTTACCGACCGCCTTAACTCGGCGGTATCGTACGCATATCGCAACAAAGAAATGATCGCCGTAATGTTTCTTGACCTTGATAATTTTAAGGTCATCAATGATATATTGGGCCATTCTGTCGGGGATCAGTTGCTTCAAGGAGTCGCTGAGCGGTTAATAGGATGTCTTAGAGAAAATGACACCATCGCCCGCTTAGGGGGAGACGAGTTTATACTGCTTGCAAAGCAAATCAACAATGAAGATGATGTGGTGAAAATCACCGAGAAAATCCGAGAAGTTCTTAAGCTATCCTTCAACTTTGATGGTAACGAGCTTCACACTACAACCAGTATCGGGGTTAGTATTTATCCGCATGACGGCAAAGACTCTCAAACTCTTTTAAGAAATGCAGACACAGCCCTATATCGCGCCAAAGCCCAGGGCAGGGACAATTACCAGCTTTACACGGCGTCCATGAATGCTAAAACTTCTGAGCGGTTAGTTCTTGAAAATAGGATATATAAAGCATTAGCGCAGGAAGAGTTTGTCATATATTATCAACCTCAAGTGGATCTCGTCTCGGGTGAGATTTTTGGGATGGAGGCGCTACTTCGCTGGCAGCACCCCGAGTTCGGAATGGTTTATCCAACCGAGTTTATTCCTATCTTAGAGGACGTTGGCCTTATCGCACCCGTAGGAGAATGGGTGCTTAAAACAGCCTGCCGGCAAAATAAGATCTGGCAAGACGCGGGTTTTCCGGCTATGCGGATAGCGATAAATATGTCACCAAAGCAGTTTCAACAGCAAGATCTCGTAGAAATGGTTGATCGAGTGCTGAGAGAAACTAATTTTAGTCCGAAGCGCCTGGATATTGAAATTACTGAAAATGCAATCATAAAAGATATAGATGCCACAGCCACATCGTTTCGCAGATTAAAAGAGCTTGGGGTACAAATCTCAATTGATGATTTTGCAACAGGCTATTCCTCCCTTAGCTACCTTAAAAAGTTTCCGGTAAATAATTTAAAAATTGACCAATCTTTTATACGCGATATTACAAATAACTCAGATGACGTTGCAATTGTAAGAGCAATCATTACATTGGCGCATAACTTTAAACTTAAAACGATTGCCGAAGGTGTGGAAACAGTCGAGCAGTTGGAGTTCCTGCGCTCCCTTAAATGCGACGCTGTACAGGGCTATATTGTTAGCCACCCGCTAACTGCTGAAGATGCTACGGAATTGCTATCAAAAGATATACGCTTGTGCGCATAAAAAGTAACCTCGCTAAAATATCACTCTTAAACAATGGACAGCAGCGCTTTTTGATGGAGAATAAGAAACAGACAATAATAGAAAGAGCCCGCTGACATAAATCTAAGGAACAACCTTGGCGGATGGATACATCGATACGCATAATCACATATTGCCCGGACTTGATGATGGGCCGGCTACGCTTTCCGGGGCGGTCGAGATGGCTCGGGTTGCGCTTAAAAACGGGATTACGAAGATCGTCGCGACGCCGCACCATAATAATTATCACCGGCCGTCAAAAAGCGAGATAATGGCGGTCGTTAAGCTTTTACGTGCTGAGCTGCGCAAAGACGGCGTGCCGATAGAGGTGTATCCGGGTAATGAGCTAAGGATAAGCCCGGATTTGCCGCGCGAGTTGAGGGAGGGCGAGGTGCTCCCGCTTGCGGAAAGCAGCTACATCCTGTTTGAGTTCCCGTTTGAGGGCATTCCGCCCTTCGCCGAGGACGTTATATTCAGAATGCGCATTGATGGCTGGAACCCCATTCTGGCGCACCCAGAGAGGATTTACGACATCCAAAGGAAACCGGATCGCTTGAAGAGGTACATCGACCTTGGCTGTATCGTCCAGGTAAACTCAAGCAGCTTAACCGGAGAGCTGGATAGGGCATGCCTTGATACGGCGATCGAACTTCTAAAGCGGGGGCAGGTCGATATTTTAGCAACGGATTCCCATGCGCCAGACCGGCGCGCCCCCGACTTTACGGAGGCGCTTGAGGTTGCAGCCGGATATGTCGGCTTCGAGCGGGCGCAGCAGTTCGTACGCGACAACCCGGCTAAAATTTTCGAAGACAAAAAGAGACCCCTACGGTAATCCCCTGAGCAACAACTCATCGTTGTAGGGATTGCTTGCGGTATCGGTATGCGTGGCCGTGCTGCTTGCATTCCAGATCGTCGGATTATGGCAATCCAAGCAAACGCTGTCAAGATCGTGGACCGCGTAGGCGTTGGCCCCGTCGTGTCTTGAGTCGCCTACCGAGATCGGCTGTCCGTTGAAGTCGAGGCCAAAGAGGTCGTCTTTGAGCATCTTGAAGCCCAATGTTCTATGCGGCCAACTGAAGCCGTCATCGGCGCAGGGGGAGCCGACCCCGCTCGCGTTTTCCTGCCCGGTCGCCATCCGCTGCCCGCTCGCGACAAATCCCGATGCCGTTCTCCAGGTATTCGACCAATCCACCGTGCGCGATTTTTTGTAGAACTTGTAGGTCGGGCTTTCGACGACCATATTGTCTGCCCCAGTACTCGTTAAAAACACGGAGTATGTGGAAAGCTCGAGGGCGTCGTTTGCTGCGGTAGCGCTATCCACAGTGTATGCGGGCGGGCTTATCGTGTAATTTGCAAGGGGCTCCTGATGGCACGTCCTGCACCCGCTTGAGCCCTTATGGCAGTTACGGCAGTTTGGCCCAAAGTCCTGTCCGTCCTCCGGGTTAAACCGCAGCTGGCGTTTGCACTGCTGCCGCGATTGCTCGTCGTGGCCGTACGCCAGGTCGTAGCTGTTCTTCCAATCGGGGGGCGGGCTGTTGTTCTGCGCTGCGCGGAGCGCACGGTCCTCGCTGAATACCGGCACCTCTGTCGTATGCAGGCCCGCGTTGCCGTCATGGCAATCGGTGCAGAACTCGGAGACACTCCAAATGCTATCGGCGGCGTTGCGCACGGTAAAGCCCGAACGCGGGGACGAGGCGTCGTTGGCGCCGCCGATCGGCACATTCCAATCAATGGGAAGCTTGTTGATGGGATACGCCGTATCGGCGCTGAACTGGTAAAGCTGCCCTGAGGTAACAGTGGCCTCCCCATTGATTACCTCAGAGAAAGCAAAGAGCATGTCGCTGATCTCCTGGCCCTGCGTCACGCTTGTGGAAACCACCGAGCCCTGATCAACGTCGTAGTAACTGATGTTGCTCTCCGCCGACGAGGCAAGCTCGTGATCAGGGTTTTTTATTAAGAGCCAACTGCCCGAGAGGTACACAGGGTCGTTGCCGAGATGTGTTGTATCGTTTGGCAGTATATCGTGGCCCGGGTTGGAGATACCGTAGATTTTCCCGCCAGACGTTGTGCCGACCGCCTGCCCAGTATTATTGTACCCAAGCAGTCTCGCCGGGTTGGCGTGCGGGCTGTGGCAGTCGAAGCATGAGAATCCACCTAGCCAGTAGTTTGGTGTAAACGCAGGGTAGGTATCATCCGGTGCTTTCCACTTTCCAGTGCTAATACCAAAGCCCATGGTGTGTCCAACGTTGTACTCAGTGGTATAGTT
>NZ_PFNG01000195.1:0-861 GCF_002791875.1 Candidatus Aquicultor secundus
AGAGGATTGAGACTCTTACTGCGATATCATGACCGCAAACGGTCAAAAACGTAGAAATCATAACCTCGGTAGATAGAGGATTGAGACTATAGCAACCTGAAGCCCTTGACTTATAGCTTCAATTGTAGAAATCATAACCTCGGTAGATAGAGGATTGAGACCAAACTGTACCTCGCCGCCGATAATACCATTCAAGGGGTAGAAATCATAACCTCGGTAGATAGAGGATTGAGACGAATTGGAATTTGGGGTTTGGATTTGGAATTTTGAGAGTAGAAATCATAACCTCGGTAGATAGAGGATTGAGACCACGATCAACCGCTATTCCACCCTCAACAACTCTAACGTAGAAATCATAACCTCGGTAGATAGAGGATTGAGACTGAAAGCAAGCGAACGACTATCTGCTGTTCCTCATAGAGTAGAAATCATAACCTCGGTAGATAGAGGATTGAGACTAACTTGACAGATCTCGCCAGCATACTTATTTGCCGGGTAGAAATCATAACCTCGGTAGATAGAGGATTGAGACCTGTTACTTGTGAGCTTGCCCCGATGTAGACGATTTTAGTAGAAATCATAACCTCGGTAGATAGAGGATTGAGACGAAAACTGTGGGGCTGCTGGCACAGGAAAAATATCCGTAGAAATCATAACCTCGGTAGATAGAGGATTGAGACGAAACGATCGCTGCCCGTGCGGAAGCGGCAAAAAATAGTAGAAATCATAACCTCGGTAGATAGAGGATTGAGACCTCAAACTTTGAATCTACTTTATCCATATCTTCGTTTGGTAGAAATCATAACCTCGGTAGATAGAGGATTGAGACCCCCGTTAGCGAGTTAAGAGGCTTATCGAATT
>NZ_PFNG01000195.1:904-6510 GCF_002791875.1 Candidatus Aquicultor secundus
AGGAGGTTTATAACATGCTAAGCGAGTTTAAGGCTGCAAAATTTCGGTTTACAATAGTTGCCAGGGAGGAGATGGTGCTTCCGGCGTTTAAGGGCTCCATGTTGAGGGGTGGATTTGGTCATGTGTTTAAAAAGGCGTGTTGTGTAAGCAAGCAAGGTGATTGCGCTTCGTGTCTGATAAAGACCAGTTGCCCGTATGCATATGTATTTGAGCCTTCGCCGCCGGATTCGGCACGGCATTTTAGCTCAAACGAGAATCTCCCCCGGCCTTATGTGTTTGAGCCGCCCCTTGATGATCAGAAGCATTTTAATGTAGGCGATGTGCTCAGATTTAACTTGGTTTTGATTGGTAAAGCGATTGATTATTTGCCATATTTTATATTCGCTTTAAAAGAACTCGGAGAGATAGGCATAGGAAGAGAGTGGGCAAAGTACAGGTTATCTCTCGTTGAAGCCATCGATGTTTTTACGGATGAGGGTACTCCTATTTTCGATGAGCGTGATGGGTCGTTGAGCGATGATAAAAAAATCATCAATGCAAGCACATATTTAGACGGCATGAACCGGTTGCCCGAGGACAAGGTCTTGGTAAATTTCTTAAGCCCTACCAGGATTAAGTTTGACAAGCGGTGGTTATTCGATGAAATACCATTTGTTGGGCTTATCCAAAGTCTTACCACCAGGCTAAACAACCTCAACACGTATTTCTGTGGAGGAGCCTGGAATAATGAGTTACGGACATTGCGTGACTGGGCGACCTGTGTTGGTATTTTGAGTACCGATATACGTAAACACAGCGTTGCCAGGTATTCAAGCAGGCAAGAGAAAAAAGACAGCCTATCCGGTGTAATCGGTCAGGTGCTATATGCCGGTGATCTTAAAACGTTTTATCCGATTTTAATGTTGGGTCAAGTAGTCCACGTCGGGAAAGGCTGTGTTTTTGGCTGTGGGCGTTACGAGGTTAATTAGCGGTTATCTTATAGGTGGAGTATGCCGGTCCTTTATGTCGACGAACAAGGTGCGATTATACGGAAAGAGGGCGGTCACTTAGTAGTTAAGTGCAAGGATAGGCCCACGACATCGGTGCCGGTTTCGAATTTGAAACAGGTCGTTGTTATCGGCAACGTTCTGCTAACGACCTGCGCGTTGGAGCTACTTGCATCGCATTCGGTTGACCTGGTAATCCTTTCGTATTATGGCCATTATATAGGTCGCTTTCAGGGTGAGCTTGGCGGTGACGTTAGCGTGCGAAAGCAGCAGTACGCAATGGCGGCCAACCCCGAGTTTTGTCTTCGTTTTGCCCGCCAGATCGTACGGGGAAAACTCTCAAACATGAGAACGCTCCTTTTGCGCTACAACCGTAAATTAAAAGATACATCTGTTGCTCTTGCGATCGCAGAAATTGAACGTGCGCTCGCGTGCATAGACGAAGCGACATCGCTTGCACAATTACAAGGTTATGAAGGAAGCGCCAGCAAAAGTTATTTCAGCGCTTTTAAATCTATTGTTAAAACGAGCGATGGTGACGCTTTAAACTTTAGCAAACGCTCCAGACGCCCACCTGCTGATCCCATCAACGTACTGCTAAGCTTCTCATATGCGCTTTTGACCTCCCTGGTTAATACGGCGGTGTGTATCGTGGGGCTTGATCCATACCAGGGCTTTTTCCATCAGGACAGATTTGGGAGGTCGTCCCTTGCGCTCGATTTAATGGAAGAGTTCAGACCCGTGATTGCAGATTCGGTTGTGTTGAGATTGGTCAACAGCAAGATAATTACGGATACTGATTTTGCCATACAAGATGGTGATGTTCGCCTTAGCGAGCGGGGCAAAGCAATGTTCTTTAAAGCGTTTCGGCAACGCATAACAACAACCACGATCCATCCTCATGAGGCAGAGCGTACAAGTTATGAACGCTGTGTTGAATTGCAGGCACGTTATCTGGTGCGAATACTCCTATCAGATGAGCACTCATATCAACCTTTCACTGTCAGGTAAGTTCTCTGCCTCTTGCGATCAAGTCTATATAACGGTTAACAAATATACAGGCGCTAAAATAATCCCTTAGTGGGTAGTAATACAATATGATATATGGAATATTAAGGATATGGTATTTAAGCCAGCAGTAGTGTCTTAAACGGCAGCGATAAAAGCTCCGCAAGGTGGGTGTAGCTATGAGAAAAGCTCGGTTGGATAATAAAGGGTTGTACGAGATGGTCTGCAATAGCTCTAATTTGCGCCTGGCCTGGGAAAAGGTAAGGGACAACAAAGGGTGCGCAGGTTCGGATCGGGTAACGATTGAAGATTTTGAGCAAGATCTTGACGCAAATCTCGGTGGGCTCGAAAACCGCTTGCGTTTGTGCGATTATCGTCCTCTACCATTGCGACAGGTAATTATCCTGAAAAAGGATGGCAGTAAGAGAAAGCTTGCGATTCCGGCTGTTGTGGATAGAGTAGCCCAACAAGCTGTACTTAATATTATCGGCCGACTTATCGACCAAGAGTTTGAGGATTGTAGCTTTGCATACCGCAAAGGCAGATCAATTTACCATGCAATCGCAAGAATTGAGCGGTACCGATCGGATGGTTATACTTGGGTGCTGGATGCGGACATAGACGATTACTTTGATGAAGTTGATCATGAGCTGGTGCTCAATGCGTTTGGTAAATATATCAAAGATCGTCGTATCGCCAATCTTATTCGCATGTGGCTGGAATGCGGCGTACAGGATGGTTTTGTTGTAAAGCGGCGCGAAAAGGGGCTTCCACAAGGTTCGCCAGTTTCGCCGCTTCTTTCTAACCTTTATCTCGATGTGTTTGATGAGGCGCTTTCAACAAAGGGATACAAGCTGATTCGCTATTCTGACGACTTTATTATTCTGTGTCGAGAAAGACCCCAAGCGGACCGGGCACTCCAAGACGTTGAGGCTTTGCTGCGAGAACTTCGTCTCGCGCTCAACGTCGATAAAACGAGGATCACAAACTTTACCACGGGATTTAGATATCTCGGAGCCCTCTTTGTCGGTTCTATGGTGCTTGCGCCGAGACCGGGCAAGAAGGTTGAAAAGACAGCTATTGATGAGCAATTATGCACACCGATTGTTTATGATGCCGCGATCGGCGCAGAAATGGAGACTGCCCCGGGCTTTCTCATCACTAATGAGCACAATGGCCCTTCAAATCAGCTAGCCCGCCGTAGCACTACGGCCAATCGGCAGAGGGGAACCGGTTACCATGGACGCTCATCTTCATTTTATCCGTTTGCTGATGCGCATATCGAAATATCCGCTTTAGCTGATTATGTATTCTGCCGCAACGCCTTCTATTACAGGCATGTGCTTGGGTTTGTCTATGAGAACCAGGATATGCTCGCCGGTCGCGTGCTGCACGAAACTGTCCACAGTGATAGCACCACTAACCGGGGTGGCAAGGTGGTTTTGACAAATCGACCGTTGTTCTCACGACGCTTAGGTATAACAGGTCGTGCTGACGTGCTGGAACAAAAGGATGGGGGGCTGTTGCCGGTTGAGTATAAGACAGGCCAGCGAAGTACGTTATGGCCCAGTATTCGAGTGCAGTTATGTGCTCAAGCGCTGGCTCTAGAGGATATGACAGCGCGTCCGGTCCCGCACGGCTATGTTTATTTTACCGAGAGCAGATCCAGAGAGAAGGTTTCGTTTGACCACAAATTACGCTGCTACACCATAAGAATTATTAGCGAGGCAAGAGAGTTGCAGAGAAGAACAACGCATGACACCATAATGCCGAGCACGAAATGTTTCAGGTGTTCAACAAGGCATATGTGTCTACCAGAAGAAACTGTTCGCCTAAAGCGCTTTGCACGCGAGGGAGTTTTTAAGCACATTATCAAATAGCATACGATACATTGAATGGAAACTTGGTTCTGGCAACCAAGATACCGGTGAGGTTTGGCAATGGCAACGCTGTATGTAACAGAACAGGGCGCGGTTGTTCACAAACGAGGAGAGCGACTTGTAATAACCAAAGATGGGAAGCGCCTGAAAGAAGTTCCCTCAATTTACCTCGACAAGCTGGTCATTGTCGGTAATGTGAGCATTACCACACCCGCGATATCTTTCTTGTTAGACGAAGGAATCGATACCGTGTACCTTTCTACTCGGGGCAGATACAAGGGCAGGTTGCAACCCGAATATTCTAAGAATATCCTGCTCAGGCAACGCCAGTTTAGAAAAGCTGAAGACCCCGTGTTTCGTCTAACATTCACCAGAGCCATAGTGGCCGGCAAAGCCCTTAACCAGCGTAATCGGTGTCTGCGTATATTGAGAAACCGTACTATTAATTCCGACAGTGTGCGGCAAGAACTAGATGTTTTACGTGCACACGTTAATACTGCTACTGATATAGCTATACTGAGGGCGTTAGAGGGTGAAATATCCAGGCGTTATTTTTCGGTTATCAGGGGCTCACTCAACGAGGCGTTCTCGTTTTCGGCTCGGCGCAGAAGACCCCCGACCGACCCGGTAAATGTGCTGCTCAGCTTCTCATATGCGCTTTTAAAAAATGCCGTTTTCTCATCTATATCAGCCACTGGCCTTGATCCCTACCAGGGATTTTATCACGTATGCAAATATGGAAGGCCGGCGCTTGTGCTTGATGTAATGGAAGAATTCAGGCCGATTATTGCGGATGCGGTTGTTTTAAATGTAATCAACAACAGGGTCATCGAGCAATCCGATTTCATACAGGAGAGCGATGGCATGTCTTTATCAGATGCGGGCATAGAGAAGGTAATAATTCACTTTAACAAGAAGCTCTCATCTGAATTTGAACATCCTTACTTTCGCTATCAAACTGATTTCAGGCAGTGCATAGACCTGCAAGCCCGATTCCTGGCAAAACACATTCTCGGCTATACGGACGAGTACTATCCACATATTTCGAGGTAGCGGCGATGTTTATAATGGTTACCTATGACATTGAGGACGACAAGCGAAGGAATAAAGCGCACAAGGCACTAAAAGATTTCGGTATTCCAGTTCAGCTAAGCGTTTTTGAATGCATGCTTGACAAGGGCGATTATCAGAAAATGAAAAAGAAAGTACGTTCAATTATTAAAAAGGGCGATGGTGTAAGGTTTTATCGGTTATGTGAGGCATGCGACAAGCGAACTACGTTGAGCGGAACCGGTTACATCTTAAAAGAAGAAGATTTTTATATTGTTTAAAGGATATTGCACCGAGGCATCGAATGTTCACCGTAATAAGTTACGACATACAGGATGACAAAAGAAGATATAAAATCGCCTCCATTCTTAAAGACTATGGGGCCAGGGTTCAATACTCGGTATTTGAAGCCGATCTTACAGATGCTCAACTTTGTGAGGCTAAGCAACGAATAAATGATGTGATGGCGAAAGAAGATCAGGTACGATATTACAGACTCTGCGAGGTCTGCGTGAATAATATAGAGATGCTGGGAGGCATCCCAATAACCGTCTTAAATGATGTCATCGAACTATGAGATCTACCAGGTCAAATAAACCACCGTCCCGCTCGCAAGGCTTTTGTGGGATGGTAGCTATACATAAGTGCTGGTAGACAACGAGTGAGGGTAGGTGCTATGCAA
>NZ_PFNG01000106.1:0-5681 GCF_002791875.1 Candidatus Aquicultor secundus
TGAGTGCCCGCTAGATTCGGAGTTTATCCTGAGCGATAGCGAAGGACCTGCTCAGAATGACACAATAATTATGGTGTTCTGGCACTAGATACTCTAAACCATTAGTTATGGTTAACCGACTATGATATCAATAACCATCGCTAAAGCGATATAATAAAGCACTAATAAAACAGCCGTAAAAGGAGCCGTTATGAAACTCTGGTCCGGGAGGTTTTTGAAAAGTACAGATAGCTTTGTTGACGAGTTCAACGCATCGCTGCCTGTCGACAAGCACCTTTACAAGCAGGATATAGAGGGTAGCATCGCCCATGCCAAAATGCTTGCCAAAACCGGCATTATCGCCGACGAAGAGGCATCCCAGATAGTCACGGGCCTGGAGACAATCCTTAAAGAAATCGAAGCCGGCTCGTTTATATTCGATATCGCCGATGAGGATATCCATATGAGCATCGAACGGGCGCTCACCGAGAAGATCGGCCCCGTGGGCGGAAAGCTTCACACCGCCCGCAGCCGCAACGACCAAGTCGCCCTCGATACCAGGATGTTTTTGAAAGACGCCATCCTTGAGGTCGGCCAAGAGGTTCTTGCCCTGCAAGAAGAGCTGGTGAAGATCGCCAAGCGCGAGATGGATACCATTTTGCCCGGCTATACCCACCTACAACGGGCGCAACCCATTCTGTTCTCGCACCACATGATGGCGTATTTCTGGATGCTGCGCCGTGACTTCACGCGTCTAAAAGGCTGCTTCAAGCGCGCCGACGTAATGCCGCTCGGCGCGGCCGCACTTGCCGGCACCACATATCCAATCGATATGGAATTCGTGGCCAAAGAACTCGGCTTCTCAAAAATCAGCAACAACAGTCTCGATGCGGTTTCCGACCGCGACTTCGTTATAGAATTCCAGGCGGCGGCCTCGATGATCATGATGCACTTAAGCCGCCTCGCCGAGGAGCTTATTATCTGGTCGTCCTCCGAGTTCAGCTTCATCGAACTCGACGACGCCTACACGACCGGCAGCAGCATCATGCCCCAGAAGAAAAACGCCGACGTCGCCGAGCTGATCCGCGGCAAAACCGGCCGTGTCTACGGCAATTTGCTGCAGATGCTAACGACGATGAAGGGCCTGCCCCTCGCATACAACAAAGACATGCAAGAAGACAAAGAAGGCATGCTCGACTCCATAACGACAATTAAAAACTCGCTCTTCGGCATGAAGGGCATGACATCCACAATGAAAATCCACTCAGAAGTCATGCGCCAATCCGCCGAAGGCGGCTTCACCAACGCCACCGAACTTGCAGACTACCTGGTCGGCAAGGGAGTCCCATTCCGCGACGCCCACCGCGTCTCCGGCAACATGGTCCGCAAAGCCATCGAAGAAGGCTGCTGGCTCACCGACTTCTCCCTCGAAGAGTTCCAGGCCGAAAGCCCGCTCATCGACGATGAAGTCTACGACGTCCTCGACATCCAAAACGCCGTAAAACGCCGCGACGTCCGTGGCGGCACCGCCCCCAACCGCGTCCAAGAACAAATCGAAAAAGCCGAAAAATTGATCGATAAAGGGCGGAAGTGGCTGGATGAACGGGGGAAGTAAAGGCTCTGGTGGACATAGTAGGACGCTTAATTCTAAAATTCTAACTAGACCTAAGTTCGAATCCGATCCGGGGAGCCAATCAGATTCGAACTCGGAATAACCACTCTGTAGAGCGGATTTATTGCTGTTTTAGTACTCTTGTAGGTTGAGAATGTTAAGCAGATATCCGGAAATTTCGTGGATCTGTGCCAATCGAACTTGTGCTCAAAAACGTGGTGCGGTTGTTCCTTAGGTTATTGCGTTCTTCAATATACTTCTAATGATCGTTTTTTTTGTTTTGGGAGTTCAGCAACAATTTTTTTGACCTGTCGCTAACAACTTGCTACTTGATTTACCAAGCTTCAGAATCTCTTCCGCTGCTATACCACGTTCAAACCTACACCAACTGGTGGCCAACAGCCCTCCTTCGGGGATATTATATGCGAACATGTGTATGTACATAATAAGGTATATAGGTTCTGTCAGCTAAGACGGAACAAAGTTAGGCGTTAATGTTTTTGCCGCATGGAAATAAGGATTTTGAAAAAGTGCTGAATAAGCACTGCTTGCTTCTCACTCGATAATTATTTCTTCTAGACATTGCGTTCTAATCAATCCGTAGACTCTTTCAATCTGTTATTTTGCAGCGCTCCAAACATTCTTGATTGGGACTTGACCGCTGAAAAGAGCATTGACAGCTATATTAAGTTAGGATAGATTTGCAATATACGTCTACCATATACGCTAGCAATTTCAGTCGTTGATGTTTTGAGCAGTCTTAGAGTTATAGAGAATCATATATTTGCGGTTACTGAGTACAAGGAAGTGCGCTTTGATTGAATGGGGGGGTGATTGTTAAAGAAATATGATTTGTTCGGCGTAGTCTGTAAATGGCACAAGAAAGGATGGTTGATGTGAGAAGAAGATTAGTCAGCAGCATTATTTTAGTAGTAGTTGGGGTTATACTGTTTCCGCTACCGGCTTTTGCTCTTAACTATGCCCATGGTCTCCAAGATGGGGTTGCTACAGTTCGTGGAACTTACGCTATGAATTATGTGATGGTCACACAGCCGGATGCAAACCATGTCAACTCTGTTTATGTAAGAAAAGACTCATTTAATGTTATGGAGGTAGGCTGGTGTTGGTGGGGGCTTAATAACGTTTATGGGGGTTATACGGGTGGCTTTAATGACCTTGATTGGTTGGTTCATATTCAAGATGGGTCTGCTTACTATACAGAATGGACTTCGCATGGTAAATACGTCGTCAATTCAAGTTACCCTAATGGGCATTTTTTCAATGGAACTGAGCCACTACCGGGCTATCCTGTAGCTGGCACTAATTATGGTTTTAAAGCTGAAAACCGTGGTTATAATAGCTATACGTTTGATGCAAAAGTTAATAATTACGTAAAGAAGACGTGGACTTTTACGAACATGGCTTATGGTAATTCTCTTATTGGCAGTGAACGTGCGTCTCTTAACGATAGTAACTATGCGCATTTCTAGTCGTGTCAAGATATCATAAACCAACCTAGTCAACCCTGGTCAAATTGGGTTGCACCTAGTGAACCTAGTTGGGTTGCTGGTGATAATGACTACTATTGGAGCAATCCTTCAGCTACTGAACATGTCTGCCAACATATATAATAAACTAGAAAGGTGGTACCTAAATGACAAATACTTTAGTGCAAAATAAAAAGCACATTGCGCTAATTGTGGCGCTTGGCATCTTGCTTGCAGCGTTAGTATGTATCCAGCAACTAAGAGTTCAAGTAGACAAGGATTCGGCTTTTTATCAGAAATCCTCAATACCGAAAGCCAATTTATCAAGCTCTCTTAGTAGGGGAAGCATACAAGAGGATATCGAAGCTCACTCAGTTAAAGTTTCAAGTATCGAGGAAGCAAAGAAACTGTTAAGTTATGATTTTCCAGTGCCAACCGATACAAATGGGCACGATTTAATTGGCATTTATGTTGAAGATAAGAAGGTCTTGTACCTGCGGTATAAGGATGACATCTACATTGTTTATCACCAGCTAGAAGGGCCAGAGCCAGATATGAATGAAGTGCTCACTAAACGCTCTGATGTATTTGAAACAACGATCAGAGGTCATAGAGCTATCGCTGGTGAGCCAGGACAAATGAAAGGATTAGGCGTAGGAGAAGTTAGAGCAGGTGG
Organism: Candidatus Aquicultor secundus; assembly: GCF_002791875.1. NCBI lineage: Bacteria > Bacillati > Actinomycetota > Candidatus Aquicultoria > Candidatus Aquicultorales > Candidatus Aquicultoraceae > Candidatus Aquicultor > Candidatus Aquicultor secundus. The sequence continues at coordinate 3,755 of NZ_PFNG01000106.1, forward strand.
CCAGATCAGTTGGTTTGAAAATGGGCTTGATTTAGCAATTTATAGCCTTAAAGGCGCTAAGGTTGGCGAACTTAAAAATATCGCTGAATCGATGAAATAAGAAGGATAGCTAGGAATCTATGTAAATGGCAGCCGCTAGATTCATTACGGCGTTTTATGGAGTAGAGCCTTGCTAGCAGCTAGCAGCCCTTTAAAGATTGAAAGGGCTGCTTCCTTTTTGCTGCCTTTACGGTGAGCGTAAAATAAAACCCACCTGTTCAGCAAGGCGGGCTTACGGTTACTTGTTTACTCGACATTCTGACGGCAGATCGCTTGACCAGGGAAGAAACTTATCTAAAACATCCTCGTCAAAAATATCAACGTTAGGCAGTTTTTCAAATAGATACTTCAGGTAAGCGAATGGATTTAAGCCGTTTTCCTTGGCTGTTTCAACAATGCTGTAGATCGTTGCACTGGCCTTGGCCCCTCTAGGGGTATTGGCAAATAACCAGTTCTTCCGCCCGATCACGAAAGGCTTAATCGAACGTTCACTGCGGTTATTGTCAAGCTCCAGGCGACCGTCTATTAAAAAGGCCACGAGGCGCTCACGCTGGTTTAAGCAATAGTTAATCGCTTGACCAAACGCGCTTTTCGGCAGCACCCTTGGTTTTTGATATTTTAACCAGGCATAGAAATCATCAACCAGCGGTCGGCTGCGTTCCAACCGGATTTTGTAGCGCTCTTCAGCTGAAAGCTCTTTTATTTTTCGCTCGATAGCAAAGAGCCGGTTACAGAATTCCAACCCCTCTTTGGCGGCTACTTGAGCATTGCTCTTTTCAGCCGGTAACGCTTTAAGGGCCTCGTCAAATTTACGCCGGGCATGGGCCCAACACCCGACCAAAGTGATATTGGTGAGAGCGTTGTAACCGGCATAACCGTCAACGTGTAGATACCCTTTAAAACCAGCTAGAAATCGGTTGGGATGTTTGCTTGCCCGGGTTCTCTGATAGTCATAGAGAACAATCCCCGGCCCTTCCCGAGAGCTGCGGTAAAGCCATAGTGCCACCAACGGTTGTAAAATCCCTAAAAGTACCGATTGAAAATTCCCTACTTTAAGACGAACTATTAAGGCAACCCAATCAAGGAGGTTGCCAATGGTAGACGGGGAGGAAATGATGGACATTAAGGATTTGAAACGCCAGGGCTTGAGCATCACGCAGATTGCTCAAGTTACCGGCAGAGACCCAAAGACAGTACGAAAGTATCTAGAACAAAAAAGAGCCACCACACTATGCACAGCGCCCACCAGTTGTATCGAAACTCGATGAGTTTAAGCCATACATCCGCATGCGTATGCTTAATGACGACATGGCCAATGCGGTTAAGATGCTCAAAGAGATCAAGAAAAAGGGCTACATGGGCCAAGCTAGCATTTTAAGAGACTACATGCGACCACTGCGGCCATTAACGGAAACAGCGACTGCGCGCTATGAGACAGAACCAGGAGAGCAAGCCCAAGTAGACTGGGGACACTGCGGCAGGATATACCATGAAGGAAGACTAAAACCGTTGTATTGCTTCGTGATGACGCTCGGATATTCATAGTTTCTGGAAGACACCCCTAAGATAAGTTTGTCGTATACCGCTTGCTTCATCTTCTCCCCCTGGCTAAATGCCTGGTATGTGGCAAGGGGGACTTCTTGGCCTGAGGTGTTTCTAACCCGAGGCCTTTCTATTTCAACCTTTCTTCCGGCGTATACAATTGATCCTTTCTGGGCTCCCCAGCGGGTATTCTCCCTATTCGGTATATGGGCGTATCGTCTGCCGGCCTTCCTATCCACTTCTGAAGCCATAGCGCATTCGATAATAAGCATACCAGCTCTTCCTGCAAGTTCTTCAATTTCTACTTCTACACCGGCTAAGATCTCGGCAATAGGAAGTGGCAACT
>NZ_PFNG01000004.1:0-5706 GCF_002791875.1 Candidatus Aquicultor secundus
ACTATTGAAATAGGGTTGCAAGGATGACACCAAGAATGACAAGCAAAAAATTAATAAGTAGTTTCGTTTTTGTATGTGCTGTTTTGGTAGCTTCATCACCGCTCGCTTTGGCTCAAGACACGAGCAAGATAGTTTATGATCGCTGCACGGTCTGCCACAACCAATCCCGCTGGGAAGGACAGAAGAAAACCGAGAAGCAATGGTCTTCAATTGTCGACAAGATGGTAAGGTGGGGCGCTGAGTTGACCCCCGAAGAAAACGACCTCGTCGTTAATTACTTAACAGCGGCAAGTAATGGCAAAATCAAGCAGCCGACAACTACCACGACCGTTGTCCGGACGCCGAAGCCAACCTCGACCACAACAGACGCATCTAAGAACAGCAACATCAAAGCAGCAAAGACCACGACAACGTCCGACCCATCCGCCTCTACCACCACGACCACTATCTTGCCGGTGACCACAACAACCCTGCTAAAAGAGCAGGCTAAAACCGGTGTCGAAATGATCTGGTATCTTCTGGCCGGCGGAAGCCTCATCGGATCCGGTTTGAAGCTACGCAACAAAGACAAACAGCTCAACGACGACTAAGAATAAAGGGTTCCCACTACCTTCCTCTTGCTTTTCTTATTGATCATATCCACGTTATCGTTTTTGTTTGTCGATCAAGGTCTTCTTAATCTGATACCGGTTTTCTCAGTTGTTTCTCAGTTTAGAGTTGATATAATGCAAGCAAATGAGAATTTTGGTTGTAGAAGACGAACATAAGATAGCCAATTCCATAAAGCGGGGTCTGGAGCAGGAAACTTACGCAGTTGATGTCGCGTACGATGGGGAATCCGGGTTCGATCTTGCGTCGACCACGGATTACGACGTCATCATTTTAGACGTGATGTTGCCGAAGATGGATGGCGTTGAGGTATGCCGTCAACTGCGGCAAGCCCATATACACACCCCTATTCTTATGCTGACTGCGAAAGGCCAACTCAATGATAAAGTCGAAGGTTTAAATGCCGGGGCGGATGATTATTTGGTCAAGCCTTTTGCGTTCGCCGAACTGCTTGCACGAATCAGAGCCCTGGGGAGAAGACCTAAAGAGAGCCTCGGCTCGATGCTCTCAGCGGCAGATTTAAGCCTTAACACGCTCACCTATGAGGTTGCCCGGGCGGGGCGGCACATAGATCTATCAAAGAAAGAGTTCGCCCTGCTTGAATACATGCTGCGCAATAAAAACAGGATTCTTACCAAGGACCAGATCATCAATCATGTATGGCATTATGATGCCGATATACTTCCCAACACGGTCGAGGTGTACATCGGCTACTTGAGAAACAAAATCGATAAGCCGTTTACTGATAAGCCCTCTTTATTGCAGACCGTACGGGGATTTGGCTATAAAATCGGAAGGGACTCTTAAAACATGTTTCATTCCGCCCGTCTTAAGCTCACCGTCTGGTATCTCTTAAGTATTATGGCTATCAGTATTCTTTTCAGCCTGGTGGTATTCCAGGGCGCAACATTTGAAATCAGCAGGGGTCTTCGTATCCAGGCGCTGCGCAACGCCGCGGGGCAAAGGCCGCCGCAAGACCTATTCCATCATCCCTTAGAGCGCGACCCCGGTTCTCCTATGATTCGGGAATTAGCGCCGGGCGGTGCTCTGGATAATCAGCTATTTGAGGAAGCAAGAAGAAGGGTCGCGCTACAGCTCCTTTCTTTTAACGGCGTCATATTCGTGCTCGCCGGACTGGCCGGGTACTTTTTGGCCGGTCGCACGCTTAAACCTATTGAGAACATGGTAGATGAGCAGAAACGGTTTGTTTCGGATGCATCCCACGAGCTGCGCACGCCGTTGACCGCCATGAGAACCGAGGTTGAAGTAGCGCTACGCGATAAGGATTTTGACACGCCTTACGCCCGGGATGTGCTAACCAGCAATCTGGAGGAGATCGACAAGCTACAGCAACTCTCCGATAGCCTCTTAATACTGGGCCGCTATCAGAATACGGCTAGCAAGAGCAACTTTGCAGAAGTTAGCTTGTCGAATGTGGTTGAAGAAGCGCGTCAAAATGTAAAGACGCTCGCCAATCATAAGGATATTGAGATACAGGGCACTATCGATGACATCTCCGTTGAGGCAGACAGCGATAGTCTGGCCAAGCTCCTCACCATCCTTCTGGACAATGCCATCAAATACAGCCACCAAAATGGAAAAATAATCGTGCGCGCATATCCCGTAAAGAACAAAGTCGCCGTAAGCGTGCAGGATTTTGGTGCCGGCATACGGGCCGGCGATCTTCCCTACATCTTCAAGAGGTTCTACCGGGCAGAGGCTTCTCGAACAAAAACCAAGGTCGAAGGTTACGGTCTCGGTTTATCGATCGCCAAAACCATCGTTGATATGCATAACGGAACCATCGATGTTGAGAGCATACCCGACAAAGGAACGACCTTCACCGTAACCCTTCCGCGCAAGCAATAAAAAGTACCGAAAGAGTACCGAAAATTCTTCTTTAGCTCCATTTCTTAAGCGATTTCTCAGATTTGTTTGCAACAATAAGCTTATGATGCGAACTATCTCTTATGGAAGGAGGCAAGCATAGATGAAATCAAAAGCAAGAATCAAAGTCATCATAGGCGTAGCCGTTGCCGCCTTATTAATCACGCTCGTAGGAGGATACAGCGTTTTTGCTGCTAGCAAGCAAACGGCACAAAGCTATCCGCCGGTTATCGAAAAGCTGGTCCAGGCATTCGGCCTCGATCGCGGCAAGGTAGACAAGGTTCTCGGCGATTTCAAGCAAGAGCGCGAGGCGCAACACAAAGCGACGTTGGAGCAGAAGCTTAGCCAGGACGTTAAGGATGGTAAGATTACGGCAAAGCAGAAGGACGCCATTCTTAAAAAGATGGACGAGCTGCAGAACGAGATGAAGAACAAGATGGAGACCTTTAAGGCGCTCACTCCTGAAGAGAGAAGGCAGGCCATGGAGAAGCAGCGCACGGACCTGGAGACATGGGCGAAGGAAAACGGTATCGATCTGAAACAGTTTATGTTCGGATTTGGAGGCCGACACGGGCGCGGGTTCTGTGGACCTGGCTTTGGTGGACCCGGATTCGGAGGATTTGGGCACGGTCACTTTAACCCGTCCGATACAGCCACACCACCAGCACCACCAGCCGGCGATCTAGGATCACCGCAGGAACTATAAACTTATAAATGCAGCATAGCTAAGCTATAGTCGTACAGGACTCCACCGGTAAGCCAATCGGTGGAGTCCTCTTACTGTGGCCTTAATTTGTAGGGAAGGCTGTTTACATCGAGCCCGCTGGCGGATTTACCGCTTTGTAGTCGTTTCATCCCTTCAACGGCCTCGGGGAATGTGGGGTCGTAGCGTAATGCCAGGTTGTATGCAGTAACAGCCAAATCATCCCTTTTCATTTTCTCGTATGCCAACGCCTGGTAGGCATACATATCCGCCGCATAGGGGGCGGCAACCGAACCGTTTTTAAATGCCTGGGCGGCCTCCTCGTAATTCTCGGTAGCAAGACACATACGCCCGAGTTCAAAGTAGGACATCGGGTTTAATCCATTCCTGTCCGTGACACTCTCCATCGCATGGACTTCATCTTCAAGTTGCTTTTTCTTCATATCTATCAGCCGGTACATCCGTTGCACCTCAACCGAATCCGGCTGGATAAGCTCGGCTTTCTTAAGCGCCTGGTACGATTCCCCATATCGCTCTAACCCCAGGCAACTGCGCGACATGATGATATATGCGTTCCCATCCAGGGCGTTTTTATTTATTGCTTTTTTTGCATCTTCCAGGTCGCGCTGGTACTCTTTGGTGGTTTTTGGTTTATCGTCGAACTTAATCTTTTCGATTTTCTTCTCGGTTTTAAATATCTCTTTGATCTCCTTAACCGCGCGGACGATGTTAACCCGCTGCGGCTTAGTGTTTATAAGCACGCCTATTACGTTAAGCCTGGTTTTCGCGCTGTACTTCGGGTTACAGGTGGTAAGCGTGACCCTCGGGTCGGAGGTCGGCTGCAGGTTCGAGACGTTTTTCGGGTCGGTGACCATCATGTTTTCGACCTGGTACTCGTAGATGAAATCAACGGTTTCCAGGATGATGGTATCGCCGTTGCTTAGCTCATCGAGCCGGTTAAACGGGTGGGTGTAGGTAACCCTGTGGCCGGCGATTCCAACGTTGCCCCGCTCACCCGGGTTACAGCTTCCGATGTAGTGCCCGGGCCCGTACTGCAGTATTTCCGGACCGACGCCTTCAAGGATTACCTGGTCGACACCGATTTTCGGGATTCGGATTCTGGTTTTAGGAAACGGCTTTTTACGCTCGGAGTCCTTTTTGTGGGTTATCGACTTGCCCAGCTTCGAGTTGTCGATGATGGAATCCTCCTGCGGCAGTTGACCCGACGCCACGAGTTCGTCCTGGTAGCTTTTTATCTTATCGCCCCGTTTGCGCTGGTTCTTGGCCTGTAAATCCCACGCGCTTGTTAATTTAATGGCCTCGAAATAGCCGTAGAGCTCGGTCGCGAAGGGAATTATGATGATGATAATGCCGACAACGATAAGAAGAGTCGAGAGCTTGCTGCGTCTGCTCCTTTTCTTCTTGGGTTTCTTTGCCGTTTTATGTAGTTTAGCAGTATCTTTTGCATTCATATAAGCTCTATTTTATCGCACTAGCAGCCTATCGAAAACATATTACCAAAAATTGGCAGTTGTGGTAGTATTGCGGCAGGTCTAATCCAAAGGAGAGCTTCCCATCATCGACCGGGCCTCTTCTTTTTCAAGCTGTTTAGGTTCGAAAATAGCGGGTAGAACAGCTTTAAGAGAACGAAAATGTCCGCGATATTCGGGCGGTGGTTACGCGGATTGTTATAGATTATGGTGTTTGGGCTAGCGAGCGCATATTAGACGTTTGGGGATTTTGAAAATTTTGAGCAATTTTAGAAGCGACTTTTATGAAAGGGGTGTTCATGATGGCAAAGCGAGATGGGTTTGATTTAGCCGGTGAAGAGACGCCCATGACCGACGACGAAATATTCGATATCGTGCAGGAAGTTTATGCGAGCAGCGATAAAATAGTGGCCGATTACATCAATGTGACGGTCGAAAACGGCATCGTGTACCTTGAGGGTAGCGTTAGCAACCAGGAAGAAAGGGAAGCGGCAGAGACCCTTCTTGATAGCGTTGAGGGTATCGCCCAGGTGGTAAACAACCTGGAGGTCGTTGAAACCGATTACACCGGGGACGAACCCTGGCCGGGAATCGCCGAGCCGGCTATAGAGGAATTCGGCCCCGTAGAGGTTATAGAGCCTGATGAAGAGTTGGCAACCGACGACATCCAGTCGGCAATCGAAGACGGCAAATCCTACGTCCCGCCACAAAACCCGGACTTCCCAGAGGAGCGTGCCCACACAGCCGAACGCATGCGCGAGCGCGTCGCCGAAGAAGAAGCCACCGGCGAAGCCCCCGACCAGCTGTAGGTTCCAGAAATCAGAGTCTGGGGATGTAACCCCTTGCCCCTCATCCAGCTTGACATGCACTGCGCCACCGGGTATCTTGAAGACGCGATATAGACAACGATGTTGTTGATAATCCAGACATTACAGTAATAATTACTGGCGCCCGTAGCTCAGGGGATAGAGCGTTGGTCTCCGGAACCAAAGGCCGTAGGTCCGAATCCTACCGGGC
>NZ_PFNG01000004.1:5717-7261 GCF_002791875.1 Candidatus Aquicultor secundus
ATCAACCTATTATATCTCGGCCTATATCCTGGCCTCAAACTGCCATGAGCCAATTCTAAGCGCCATGTCGTCGTTCAGTTTTGAGATGGCAATGTCGCTGTCCTCAGTGATGCCCGATGGCATAAAGTGAAGCATGACTTTTATAAGGTCGGCTTCCTCGGTAAGGCGCACAACCCTCGGCTCAAAATCAAACTCATAGCTCTTTATTCCAAGCTCGCTTAAGATACGCTCGATTCTTACTACGCTAAAGGTATCCGCCCTCCTGGAAACCCCAGCCCTACTTAATATCCCTTTTAAAATAGCCGCCTTTGCCACCAGTCTCACCTCCGTTGTTCTCTCACTTGAATGGTACTGCTTTTTGTAATTCTAATTATCGCCGCAAGGCGTCTATTTATTAACAAAAACCTGGCAAACTGCAGTAAAAGCCGGGTAAGTGGTACGGTACAGGCCGTTAGCGGTGGGGTATAACGGGAGTTGGAGATATCTAAGAATATGAAGAATACCCAGACGGGTATAGGTATCGAAAGGAGGATACGTTAATGGCTGAAGCGCCTAAGCTATCAATCGTTCTAATGTCCCCGGAGTTGGAAAAACTCCACGCAGGTGCTCTCATGGGTACCATCGCCGCAGCATCCGGAATGCAGGTTAATTTCTTCGTTACGATGGGTGCCACAAAGATGTTCACAAAGGAGGCCGTCGAGAAGAAGGAATTCCAGATGGGTGAAGTCGGCGGCACGATCATCGGCAAGAATCTCGACCTGTACTACAAGATGCTTGAAGATGGCAAAGAACTTGGAGAAATCAAAGTGTATGCCTGTTCTCTCGTTATGGATATCATGGGCTGGGAAATGAAGGACATGCTTGATGTGGTCGACGATGTTCTTGGTGTAACCGCTTTCTTCGGTATATCCGAAGGCGGACAGATAATGGTTATATAATCGGGGGATTCAAAGCCAAGTTATTTTTGACTGAAAAGGGAGGAGACAATTATGGCAGATGTAAAGGTAGACAAATCGATCGATGCGCGTGGCTCGTATTGCCCGGGACCGTTAATGGAGCTTATTAAGTCCATTAAGGGTGCGGAAGTGGGCTCGGTCATCGAAGTACTATCATCAGACCTCGGCTCCGCGAAGGACATTCCGGAGTGGGTCGCAAAAGTAGGCCACGAACTGGTGTACAACGAGAAGGCCTCAGACGGCGAGTACTGGCGTATCGCTGTTAAGAAGGTAAAGTAGGGGGAGAGTCGGTTGGCTAAAAACGTAGTAATATTAGGTGGCGGCACAGGTGGCACCATGGTTGCCAATCACCTTGCCCGCACCATGCGAAGCGAAATCAAGCGGGGAGAAATTAGCGTAACCCAGATTACCGCCGATGCAGACCACGTGTATCAGCCCTCATTCCTGTTTGCGGCGATTAACCACGCCAGGATTGAAGACTATACGCGTCCGCAACAAAGCCTGCTCTCTCCGGGAGTAAATTTAGTTGTCGACCCGGCCACCAAAATCGATACCGGCGCAAATAAGGTAATTACGGCGAGCGGTGCG
>NZ_PFNG01000167.1:0-1173 GCF_002791875.1 Candidatus Aquicultor secundus
GGCAACACGGTCCAGAGTACTATCCAATATAATGTTGACCCGTCACTTAGCGATATCAAGGTCGATGTCGCAAGCACGGTTAACGCTTTTTCTAGCCTTATCGGTACATCTGCTACTATTAATCCTAGCGCGGATACGTTAACTGTTTCGGGATCGAGTATCTCCGACACCGCCGCCGCCCAGGGCACCTCCGACGTGCCCCTTGAGAAGCTTCTGCTTCACGCCTCCGCCGGTGACGGGGTAACCGTCACCGCGCTAAACATCGCCATCAACGGGCTCGCCTCGGATGTCTCATCCGTCGAGCTGGCCCGTGATATAGACGGCAACGATCGGATCGATGCGGGGGAAGCCTTTGCCTCGACCACGACCGCGGGCGGGTTTGCCCGCTTTGCGACGAGTCTCGCGGTCGCTTCAAACGCGACCGAGACGGTGCTTGTCGGGGTAAACATCCCGTTTAACGCAGGGGTGGGCAACACTGTAAGCGCGAGCGTCAGCTGGGCCGCGGACGCCTCAAGCGGCGTCGTCGTCGCCCAACCGGACGCGACGAACAACTTCGGGGCCCTTCTCGGCGCCACGGCAACCGTCGCCGACGCCCCCGATGTGGTCTCTCTTAGAACGACTTCTCCGGCGACGGCAACAGTTGCGCGCGCCTCGTCCGACAACCTCATCGAGCGCATCGACCTGTCGCTTGATAGCCCGAGCTACGACGCGGCCACCGTGACCGCGCTTGGCATCCAGAGAACCGGCACCGGCGCTGATTCGGATGTTTCCCAGGTCAAACTCTGGTTAGACGATAACCAAAACGGCAGCATCGATGCCACCGACACCCTCCTTGGATCGGGCGTCTTTAGCTCCGGGGCTTTGAACTTAAGCGTGTCCGTGCCGGTCGCCCAAGCAAGCCCCAAGAAACTTCTCGTGGGCTACTCGATCGCGGCCACCGCAACGGCCGGGGCGACCCTGGGTGCCGATGTGGCCGCAAGCGCGGCGGCTCCCGACTCGGTAAGCCTCATCGCGCCGACACAATCGAATACGCAGCAGATCGCCTACGCGGCGGATACGTTAACTGTTTCGGGATCGAGTATCTCCGACACCGCCGCCGCCCAGGGCTCGCAGGATGTCGTAGGACAGAAAATCCTGCTCCATGCCCCAATCGGGGATGGTGTTACAGTTACC
>NZ_PFNG01000077.1:0-465 GCF_002791875.1 Candidatus Aquicultor secundus
GCAAAAAGCATAGCTACGGCCATCAAGCCGACTATTACTTTCTTAATCATGTTTCACCTCCTTTGCCGGAAAATGACATGCATCTATATGAGGTTAAACCAAAATAATCAAAAACACAGCGAATACTATCGCTGAAATGCCTAAAAGCATAGACCAATAACGCTACTTAAAGCACTTTTATGCATTTATACCTATAGCTCACCTGTGGCGCTTGATAAAATACGATTTTAATAGAACGAATAGGCTACATAAATGCGATTATAAGCAGCTAGAAACAGCGGCAATTACACTAGCTTATGCTAGCTACTATTATCAGCGTAGCAGATAGTTTTGTCAAGGAAACTATTGACATTTTATCAGTTATTTCTAATGATGATTGTTTACTGCGGATTCTTTGATTCGAGGAAATTCTCCATCGCAAGCCTGCTGAGGGGCTAGGCGCTCGTAGACTAGCATGCCTTTTAT
>NZ_PFNG01000077.1:478-905 GCF_002791875.1 Candidatus Aquicultor secundus
AAAGAGGGTCTGCGGTGTTAAGAACAACCAGATCGACTTTAGATCCGCAATCCCTGGACCCCGGATCCTCCAAGCTGAGCTTGCTCAGGCCTCTTGACCCTACTTCACAACCCTTAAGCTTGGCTTTTTGATGCCGGCAAAAGCATCGAGGTCTTTTCGGAGTTCGAATACTTCGTCGCGGAGCAGGGCGGCTTGTTCGAAGTCGAGCCTTTCGGCGGCCGCGCGCATTTCTTCTTCGATGGCGAGTACAAGAGCTTCGAGTTCTTCACGGGGGATTCTTTTTATCGCGTCGCTATGTTCACGCGGTCTATACAGCTTGCCGGATTCCGCAACTACGGATTGTATAATATCCGTTACCGCCTTGCGGATGGTCTGGGGCTCGATGCCGTGCTCTCGGTTGTAGTCCATCTGAAGCTTACGCCTTCTG
>NZ_PFNG01000077.1:917-1998 GCF_002791875.1 Candidatus Aquicultor secundus
CGTTGATGGCGCGGCTCATCGAATCGGTAACCGTATCGGCATACATTATTACCTGGCCGCTTACGTTTCGGGCGGCGCGTCCTATTGTTTGGATAAGGCTTCGCTCGGATCTAAGGAAGCCTTCTTTATCGGCGTCCAGGATGGCTACCAGGGATACCTCGGGCAGGTCGAGGCCCTCGCGTAGCAGGTTAATGCCGACGAGAACGTCGAATTCGCCGCGCCGCAGATCGGTTAGAATCTTAACGCGCTCAAGCGTATCGATGTCTGAATGAAGATAGCGCACCTTTACGCCTGCCTCCATGAGGTAATCCGTCAGGTCTTCGGCCATTTTCTTGGTGAGCGTTGTGACGAGAACGCGCTCGGTCTTTTGGGTGCGCCCGCGTATCTTATCCAAAAGGTCGTCGATCTGGCCTTTTGTCGGCATAACGATTACCTCGGGGTCGACAAGGCCGGTCGGGCGAATGATCTGCTCGGCTGTTTGCTTTGAAACCTGCCCCTCAAACGGCCCCGGGGTGGCGCTGACGAATACAATCTGCGGCACTTTTGCGATGAACTCTTGGAATTTTAGCGGGCGGTTATCCACCGCTGAGGGGAGCCTGAAGCCGTGGTCGACCAGCGTTTGCTTACGCGCCCTGTCGCCTTTATACATGCCGTTGAGCTGCGATATTGTTATATGGGACTCGTCGATTAGGACAAGCAAATCGTCTGGGAAATAATCCAGCAGGGTATCCGGCGCCTCGCCGGGCGCTTTGCCGGAGAAGTGCCTCGAGTAGTTCTCGATGCCGTTGCAATACCCGACTTCTCTGATCATCTCAAGATCGTATTTGGTGCGCTGCTCTAAACGCTGCGCCTCAAGAAGCTTGCCCTGGTCTTTTAGCTCGAACAGGCGCTCGTCAAGTTCGTTCTCGATTGACAGAAGGGCGCGTTCGATCTTCTCTTCGATGGTGACGAAGTGGGTTGCCGGATAAATAGCTATGTGGTCGTGGGCTTTCATCATCTCGCCGGTCAAGGGGTCGATGGTGATGATGCGCTCGACGGTGTCCCCGAAAAACTCCACGCGAATCGCCACCTCGTCGTAAGC
>NZ_PFNG01000109.1:0-359 GCF_002791875.1 Candidatus Aquicultor secundus
CGTTCTTCTTGTTCTTGAAAACGCACCCCTAGCCGTTCTTCTTGTTCTTGAAAACGAGCATCTATCTGCTCTGTAAAAGCATCAGATTGCTCCTTAAAACGGCCATCCATTGCCCGATTAAGGTTTTCGGTCTGCTTAGTTAACAGCTCTTCAATTACTTTTTTATCTTCTTCGTTCATGAAAGGATCATAGCTTTTAGAACAATCTCTGTCAATGACAATAATTTCTAACTCGAACGGCATTACCTGCTATTACTTCTGGCAAAGAGGCAAGACAGGCACACCCCCGCACGCGCCATAAATTTTTGCAACCGTTCTTCCATTGTTTATCACCGGCCATCGATAGCTGTTTTGGATATT
>NZ_PFNG01000109.1:395-1199 GCF_002791875.1 Candidatus Aquicultor secundus
GGGATTGGACTTATGTTAACAGGGGTTAGTAAGGCAAAAAATAAAGGCCCGTCTTTTGGGGGGCCTTTATTTTTGCTTGCTGTGTATTTTAGCTTTTACTGCTGTGTATTTTTGCCCTTATTCTTTTGTGTGTCCAGCAGCTTCATCATTTTAACGAGCATCTTGCATACTTCCGCTCGTGTTGCAAAGCTTCTAGGCTCGAAATTCCCATTCTTGTATCCGCTGATAATGCCGGCTTTAACGCACGCATTGATATGCTCCTTAGCCCAGTGTGTGCCAACATCTTTAAGCTTGCTCTCACCACGTTCGAGCTTCAGAACGGTTGAGATGATCTTTGCAATTTCGGCCCGCGTGATATTCTTGTCAGGCCTGAATAAAGTACCATCTGAGGTTTTGTAGCCGACCATCACGCCGTATTCACTAACCGTCTCGATATACACGACAGCCCAATGGTCTGCCCGGACATCTGTCAGAGATGAGGACGTCTCCGTGCTTAGAACCCAGTTCGCTCTCTTTATCATGATTTCGCAAACCATCTTGGCAAATTCAGCTCGCGTTACATCGCTTTGTGGGTGGAAAGAACCGTTCGCATAACCCTTAACGATACCGCTGGTAAGCAACTCTTCGATATAGCTACGTGCCCAGTGGGCATTAGTGATATCCTTGAATGTATCGGGCTGTTTGCTGCTGCTTAGGCTGGCGGAAATCGGGCCGGCCTTTTCACTTTCATTTGCAGGGGTTGCCGTATCTATGGCTGATAACCAATAGTAATACGCGGTGCCCTGCACGGCTGAAGCATCAACA
>NZ_PFNG01000109.1:1428-2459 GCF_002791875.1 Candidatus Aquicultor secundus
TTTCACCCATCCTTTCTTTTTTCACAAAAAGACCTTTCAAGATTTAAAAAACTCGATTCAGCCCCCCCTCGATAACTGGATTGCTGCATATATAGATAATAAACGATAAGGCAAGCGTAAGGATATGGGTCAACCGCAAATTAATACGTATTTATCGAGCCTTAAACCACAGTACACATGAAGGTATCGCGGGCTTGATGAGGTTAAGGTAGGGAGGAGGAAGGTTTGGATAAGTTTAGTTAACAACGGCCAGTTCCTATAATTAGCAGTACCTTAACGAGTGCGAATCCAATCCGGGGAGCCAATGTCAAACTATGGAAAAATGCCTATAGAAAGGCATTTTTTTGATGTCTACCTGTTGTTATGGGGTACAGTTATGGCTTGGACTCCAGAAAACAAGAACCCTTGACCCAATCCTGAGTTCTAATATAATAGAACTATGTCTAATATATTAGAACATAAATCAAATTTTAGAAGCAGATTTTTCTTTACTAACTACAACAAGATCCTTGCATATTTAGCTGACCATCCAAGCGGTGAATACACCGAAAAAGAAATCAAAGAGGCTACCGGCGTTAGTAGAGCCGGAGCTAACTTTGCTTTGCGAGAATTGGTAGAAGATGGTCTAGCAATCTCGCAAAGAAGAGGGAGGATGGCGTTTTATTCAGTAAGTTTAGAGAACCCTCTTATCCGTCAAGTAAAAGTTTTAATAAATCTCATTAAAATCGACCCTTTGATTTCTGATCTAAAAAACATATCCGACAAAATAATCCTGTTTGGCAGCAGTGCAACCGGTACTAATATTGAAGAAAGCGATATTGACCTTTTTGTTTTAACCAACGACCCACCCGAAGCCTTGTCTAAAGCAAGTAAGTTTGAGACGGCTGAAAAAATCCAAACGATCGCTAGAAAACCAATTGATTACATAACGCTAAAGAAAAAAGACCCAATATTCTATGAAGAAATATCGCACGGTCTTACTCTTTGGGAGAAAAAATAATGAGCAAAGAATTTGACGAATGTTTAAAGAA
>NZ_PFNG01000210.1:0-396 GCF_002791875.1 Candidatus Aquicultor secundus
TCTGTTTGCCATGTTTTCGCCTGGTTATCCAATGCAGAATACATTGCCCCATAATCCGGTTTTAGCGCGCTCGGATTATTAAAGTATAAATGGTAGTTTCTAGTAGAATATGGTTCAGCTTGCGCAAAGAAGGAAATCTTATAACTACCTGCCCCAATTACCTTAACCTGGCATGGTATTTCAATATCGTTTTCATCGGTTACACGAATATCCTCACCTTGCGGTTTTACTTTATCCGACGTAAAGGCTACCTCAACCGGCTCATCGACCCTTTTAAGCCCGATTGGTTCGGTTACGGTAATAATCACTTGGCTTAACCATGCGCCCCCGCCAGACCCAGATAGCTGGTGCTGTTCTTCGCAATACGCATCACCAGGCTTACCAGCAAGCAGTAGA
>NZ_PFNG01000210.1:421-5955 GCF_002791875.1 Candidatus Aquicultor secundus
AATTGTCGTCAAACAGCGCTTGTTTACAGTTCACCTCCTTAAGAATAAAAATAGGCAAGCGCTTTTTACTCACTTGCCTAATTCTGCGTTTGTGCTTTTATACCTTTAAAGATTTTGAAGAATCTTTTTTTTGCTAGCTCTGTTGGGCTTAGAAGAGTAACGAGGTGTTCTCTAGGAGTAAAGTGCTTTCGCCGCTATTAATGCAGTGATTCAAGAAAAGTTACTGGATCACACTGCAAGCTTTTCTTCATATAGGTAGGGCCGCAATAAAAACGGCAGTGAAACCAGGACTAGCGGCATAAATAACTGACCCTGATAAGAGCTGGCGCGCGCTGCGAGAAGATAAAGAACAAAGCCCACCATTAAAGACGCGATAAAGATGCGGCATACCCGCTCTTTCTGATAGAAGGCCGCAACAATTGCCGCAAACGGAAGAATCGTGCTTATACCGAGAAATGTAATTGGATATGCAAGATAATTTGTGGCCAAGGACACGGAGATCATATTCCAACCGACAAAGAACGTCGATAAGCCCTCGCCGCTGGCCAACACTATACTCGTCCTCACAAGATACTGGTGTAGCGCATAGAGCGCAAGAAACGATATCAGGGCGATTCCAAAGGAGAGCCATATCTTGCGCTCCTTCGTTACTATCCCTGCAAGTAAACCCGCCGCTATCAGCACGCCCATGGGCTCGCGTGATAGTGCGGCCAGGGTAACCACCGCAGCAGCCCCGATATACTGTTTCTGAAAAAACAGGGCTACACCAATCAGCCCAAAAAGGGCCGCCCACCAATCGGGAAACAGGATATTAACCCAGTTGGCGCCCAGGTATAGATACGGCGCAACAAGCAGAGCGCTTAAGCCCGCCACACCTGCACCCGCAGTCCTATTTATTCCATAGAAGGTTAGAACCAAGGCAATAACGGCAAGCATGAGCGAGAGGTAGTAGATATTACCCCCATTACTGCCTGCAAATATCCGCCATA
This sequence comes from Candidatus Aquicultor secundus, assembly GCF_002791875.1. NCBI lineage: Bacteria > Bacillati > Actinomycetota > Candidatus Aquicultoria > Candidatus Aquicultorales > Candidatus Aquicultoraceae > Candidatus Aquicultor > Candidatus Aquicultor secundus. The sequence goes on from NZ_PFNG01000210.1 coordinate 1,411, forward strand.
AGTAGAAAACCGTGGGCAATCTAAATGTTATGTATCCGCTCAACCATTCCTTCGTTGGGTCGTTTACCCTCTTGTCCCCTTTAACTGCATCAGGTAAAGCGTGATAATAATTTTCTCCACCAGTCATATTGTAATAGGTCTTTAAATAAACATATGCATCGTAGGCATAGCTCTCGTTGGGAGGGTTCATCGAAAGCGTCGATGTAAGCTTTTCGCTGCTCCCAGCTGATATTACAAGAAAATTAAGTGCGATAATCGCTATAAGAATATGTGGGAGCCATTGCTTTAGGGGCTGCCAACTCTTTTCAGTATAGGTTATTAGAACAGCAAATAACCCAGCTAGACCGACCATTGCTATAGTTAAAAGCAGTACCTGTGCCGAGTCCGGCGTGGGCGCAAGCGATGAGGGCGCAAAGAAAGGCATACTTGTGACTGCATCCTGGAAAACTGCAAAAAAGGTATCCGGGTTTGTGCTCGCCCATGTGGAGACAAATGCTTGAAAATTCTCCAGGCTAAATATAAAAGAAGCGGTTATACAACCGAAGAAGGTAGCTGCTGAACTTAAGGCCACGGATATCCATTGGTCCAGCCCAGGCGTTAAGAGTCGAAGAACTACTGCAAGCACCAGGGGCATTACTATGATTGGCGCAGTCTTAAAAAACCAGAAATTATAGACAAAAACCAGCGCCCCCAGGATGGTAAGCGCGATAAGACGTAGAGGTGAGAAGGTCGGTTTACCCTTCTTGGCGCCTTTTGCCTGAACTTTTAACTTATCTGCAAATAGCAGTACCCCGGAAAAAAGCAGGGCGAGCAGGGCGTCTAAAAAGGGTGGCAAGGCAACCAAGTGCTTCACCATGACCATATAAGCGAAAAGCCCCACCATAGCCGAGGCCGCAAAACGGGATAAAAAAGCCACCGAAGTTACTTGGCTTTGCCAATCAGTGGTAATTGGTGTGGGGGATGACAGGTCTTTCTTCCTAGGGGTTTGCTTCTTTGTCATAGGTTCTCACCATAAAGGTTCATTGTCCCTGCTCCCGGCAACATCGATGTACAGTCCTTCGCTCCCTACGTAGCTCGTCATATAGCTAATACTCAAACGAGATTGTAGTATAGCCGCAGGGAACCGTCAAGGTGGTGTACGCTATAAAATGCGGCAAGCTCCCTCTTTTTCTCTAAGGAAACGCTATGCGCCCTAGCTAGCTACGCCCTCGGAATGCGTGGAAGCAGATTTCTTGTTCTGCTTGGGTGGTAATCCTTTTAAGCGCCCCTTAATGGCATAAAAATACCAGTGCAGATAATTTGGCAACCAGGATATAAGCCGAAATCTCGACTGGCCGGCTGTTCTATCCCACCAGGTCGACGGTATCTCGCCTACCTTATATCCCTTTATAAAGGCCTTTACGGTAAGTTCCATGCCTAACTCAAACCCGCCGTTGCTCTCGATCTCTATTGTCGATAAAACCCGCTCGCCGTACATCTTAAAACTGTTACTGACATCATGAGTTGGTATGCCTGTTAGCAGGTGTAATGAGATGCCCGCCACCCGGGACATAGTCCGCTTGATAAGTGGGCCCCCGATCTGGCGGCCACCCTTCATGTAGCGGGACCCGCATACCACATCAAAACCGTCGCGCTCTATCATCTCTCTCATGCGCTCAACGATACAGAGATCATCCGAGAGATCGGCCATTATTACCAGGGCGGACCCATCGGTAGACCGCTTTAACCCGGTTTTAATGGCCTGCAGCGCACCCCTGCCGAACTCGTTTTTGATAAGGTTAACGGGATATGGATAATCGCCCTCTGCCTGCTTGACCACCGGAATCGTCGTATCCTCATCAAAATCGTAGACGATCCATATCTTACAGGGAGGCATAGCGTTTTCTCTAACTTCGTCGAGTGTCTTAATAATAGTTTCGCTCTCATTGTAAACGGGGACGACAATGTTGAGCGTTTTCTTAGATGCCACCGACCTCTATCTCCTGCTTGATCCAAGGAATAAGCTCATCTAATGCTTCCTCCAAGGTTGTCGTAGCTTCAAACCCAAGCACGCGTCGCGCCTTATCAACACTGGGAACCCTCTTTTGCACGTCGTAAGAAAATGGCGGGTCGCTTACATATCTGAACGGTGTATCCGGGCCCTTGATCTTCTTCCAAATCAACTCAGCAAGCTCAAGCACGGTAGTGGACCTATCCGTTGAGATATTAAAGTCCTCATTGGTTGCTTCGGGCTTTTCAATAGATAGTCTGATGCCACGGGCAATATCGCCGGCATACGTGTAGTGGCGAATTTGATTGCCCTGGCCCAAAATATGCAAGGGGTCCTGGCCCTTTAGCACCTTTTGGATTAAGTCCGGCACGACATGGCTCATAGCCAGCTTTACGTTGCCGGACATGACCTCGCTCTCTTGCTTTGCGCGCTTTTCTCCAAGACCAACACAGTTAAAAGGCCTTATGCTGGTGAACGGAAGCCCGTACTGCTCGAACGCGCCTTTAGCAAAATACTCAGTGGCTAACTTCTGAAACCCATAGGTTGAGAGCGGTGGAGGGCATTTCAACTGGTCCCCCTCACAGCTAGGGTAGGTCGTGGTGCTCTCAAAGACCATTGAGGACGATATAACCGTCATCTTTTTCAGCTGTTTATTCTTGTACGCCCAAATAGCGGCATCAAAAGCGGCCGCCGTGAGGCGCTCGTTCTCAGCAATAAGGTCGTAGGCCAGTTGATGGAATAAAGAGATGCCCCCGATTATCGCCGCCCCGGCTACGAAGTGGTCGCAATCGGCTATCAACTCCTTTAAAAGGTCGATATCCTTGGCATCTCCTTCCACAAACGTGTAGTGGGGAGAAGAGTCAAAACTTCTCTTCACCGGTCCATATTTCGAATAATCATCAAGACCGATTACTTGGTACCCGGAATCCAGCAGTTCTCCTATTAGATAGCCTCCAATAAAGCCTGCTGCTCCGGTAATCAATACTTTCATAGTGTTATCCCTTGCCCGTAATAGTTCCAAACATCAACAATAAGCTTGCCTGCAAAATCTATATCCCTGTACTCATCATGGGGAGAGGCAAGTATTACTATATCTGAACGCTTAATCGTCTCATCAAGCGTATGGAAAGAATCATCTTTAATAAAAGGATCGGTGCAGAGGACTTCTTTTGCCTCAACCCCGAGTATTTTCCGCAGCTTATAGGCCAATGATTCACGAAAATCATCGTTATTGGCCTTAAATGCCATTCCAAGTATACCTATCACCTTGTCGCTAAGCGAGCCATGGGTCTTCTTTAGCTCCTCGACGATAAAGCTGGGCAGACCCTCATTGACAAGCATAGCGGCATGACCCAGAAAGAAATTATTTTTATTGAAGGCGGCTAGCTGAAGGGTATCTTTAAGCAAGCATGGCCCTGCGGCAAAGCCCGCACCTGGGAATCCGGCGGTGCGCGGGTAGTTATAGCGCATCGCATCAAAGATGCGATAGAAATCGAGGTTATACTGGCTGGCTATCATAAAAAACTGGTTTGCGGTGGCAAACTGTATATACCTCCATGAGTTGGTAAAGAGCTTCGCCAGCTCCGCCTCTATAGGTGTGAGCACCACGATATCATCATTAATCCGTGAGAATAGCTCGCTTGCCTCACGGATCGAGCGATCATCAAAACCGGATACTATCTGCGGCAAGACCTTAAGTTCTTCAATAGCTTTGCCCTGCGCGATCCTCTCCGGGCAAAACGTTATCGATAAGCGCTTTCCAGCACTATCGAGTATGCTCTTAACCTTCTCGGTTGTGCCTGGATAGACCGTACTACGAAGAATGATATGCTGGTTATCGACCAAATAAGGGGAAATTGTATTAAAGAAGTCGTTAATATCCGCAAAGTTAGGATTTAAGTGCCTGTCCACCGGGGTTCCAATCACTACCACCACATAGCGGCTGTTTGAGATCTGTGATGGGTCGTTCTTCGCCCATAGGTTATTACCGATAACCCGCTCCAGTATCTCCTGCGCCCCGTTCTCCATAAAAGGCATGTGTCCGGACATTACCTGCTGGACCTTAGCCTCGTCAAGATCTTGAACGGCGATCTTAAGACCGCTATCTGCTAGCACCAGGGCAAACGGGAGGCCTACATGGCCGCATCCCCCTACTACGCAGACATCATAGAGAAACGTCGCGCTTTCCTTATCCATCGTCTTGCAACCAAACCTTTCACGTGCTTGTTTGTTGGTTTATGGCTCTATTAATAACGTCGTGGCCGTTAGCACTTCAATTTTACTCTCTCTAGTAAGGATTTCCAAGTGCTTGATGGAGGTTTGATGGAGGTTTTGCCAACCCGAAGAGTAAAGATTACAATTAGCGGGGCCGTTTAAAGCTTACAGTGCAGTTTAAGTTCTCCCTCAACGAAGGCACGCAGATAATCCCTGCGCTCCAGGGAGGCTGCTTCAAAACGCAGGACCAGAACCGGTTGGGTATTTGAGGCGCGGATAAGCCCCCACCCGTCCTCAAAAATTATCCTTAGCCCATCAACGGTAATAATGTCGACAATCTT
>NZ_PFNG01000016.1:0-5561 GCF_002791875.1 Candidatus Aquicultor secundus
TTTAGAATGACAAGTGCTGGATTCTTCACAACGCTTCAGAATGACATCCGGTAACCGATTAGCAGCGTAAGATCACATTTCTTCAAGAAGGCGCTTGAGTACCGCTACCAGGCGTTCCTTATCCTCGGCGGTGTATGGCAAGGGGCCTTTAGTTCTGCCGCCCGACCTGCGAATTTTTTGGCCTTCATGGCGTAAGAATAGTTCGGTATCGATTGTCGCGGGATTATATACTTTGCCACGCGGTGAGATCGTGGCCGCCTTTTTGGAGAGCGCGAGCGCCGCGAGACCGATATCTGCGGTGATCACGATATCGCCTGCATGCACCAGTGCGACGATGGCATAATCCGCCGCATCCCGCTCGCTGGGAACTACCGTAGTTGAAACGCCGGTCGTCTGACTAAAGCGCAGCAAGTTCTGGGTCTCGTTGCCAACAAGCACAACCGGGGTTTTATGCGCCGCACTTACCTTTATTATCTCGCCCAGCGAAGGGCATGCGTCCGCATCGACAATAACCCGCCTCTCGCCTGCACCGGTTTTCTTATCCCTCATCATGGTCCTCAGTCCCTTTTCTTGAATCTTAGGCTTAAGTCTAACCCTAGATACGGAATCTATGCCAGCGGCACGTTAATAAAGGACTTCAAGACGACACGGCAAAGTCGACATCAACGGCTTGCCCATAAAAAGCTTTACAAAAGCTAGTTTATGGTCGATACTTAAATATAGCTAAGACGTGAATTCGTAAATGGGGACCCGTTATTAGACGGGTCTTTATTTTTTGGTCGGTGTCGTAAACTTTTTTGAGTACCTCATTAACCTAGCGTCGTAAGCTTAAAAGTGTTAAGGCGCTAGGAGGTGGAAAATTTGTCAAAAGGTACTGTAAAGTGGTTTAACGATGGCAAGGGCTTTGGCTTTATTAGCCAGGAGAACGGCGGCCCGGATGTATTCGTACATCACTCAGCAATCAGCGGAGAGGGCTTTAAGTCACTCGCCGAGGGTGATGCCGTCGAGTTCGAGGTCCAGATGGAGGCCAAGGGCGCTCGCGCATCAAACGTTACCGTCGTCAGGTAAAAATAATTGACTAAAAGACCTGCTATCTCAAGCAGGTCTTTTTTTGTTTGTGTGGGCAACAAATTTGTCGTTATGGAGCCAAGAACTTAGTCAGAACAAGGTTTGTGTGATATACTTAACAGGTAGAGATGCTTCATTGTTTAGCTTGGAAGGATATGGGGCTCTTAAGAAAGAGCATCGTATCCCTTTTTTATTGCATCGATTTACTACATATAGTAGTAGCACCATAGCATCAAAAAGAGACGAACCCTCTACAACACGACCGAACACTTTATGGAAAGGATACATTGATGAGGATTACCCATGAAAAAGGCAAGAAATACCGCGCTTACAGCCCACAAGAGTTCTTTAAGTCCCCTGAAAGCCCGCAGCCATTCTACGGCCTAAACGAACTTAAGCCCAAAAGATCCGACGCAAAAGAATTAAACGATCAAACAGCTCGGAAATCTAATTAAGGAGCCATTCCGACCGTGTTGCGGATCGATTCATACGCGCTTCTCTCGACCTCTTCGGGGGTTGGGATGTCTTTAATATCTAGCGGCGCATAAGCTATGCTGTTGCCGATAGTCCCGTCTGTCTCTATATAAAACCTTGCAGACCCGGGCACCAGCCTCTCGCCTGAATCAGATTTCCCTACAACCTTGATGTTTGCAAATATGCGTTGGTCGGTGGAGATATACTCATTCAGGTCGTGACGCCAGACATTAATATCTTTCTTAGCTCTTTTAAGCTGCTCTTTTGAAAGTCGATTTCTATAATCCTTTAAAAACGCAAGCCTTCCCTTTAGGGCCGGTATATCCTCCGCTTTATCGTAATCTAATCGATACTTCCGCTCGACATCGAAAACCGCTTTGAGCTGTTCCCCGGAAGACCGCTGCGATAGGATGGATACCTTGGTATCGAGTAACTTCCAGTGCTTAAGCCGGGCATCTTTTTTGAGATAGCCGTCTAACGCCGATTGTAATTGCCCGGTGGAAACATTTGTGGACCCCGCATTTTGGCTTCCGCAAGATGAAATGCTTAAGGCAAAGACAATAATAAGGCATATTGCGAGCACTCGTCCCCTTCCGCCTTTCAGGCTACAGTTCATACGGCGCTCCTTTGCGCTTACTGGAGGTATACGTTTTAGGGCCTGCGGTTAACCTGCTGCTAGATTATAGACATATAAGGAAACTAAAATCAATTAGCGTAGTTACCTGCCTGATTGCAAAATATTAAATTTTTTTAACAATACGCGCGATTTTTTGAGCACTCATCCGTTCTATATATAGAGGTATTGGTATAGAGTTTTCAACGTGTGCATTGATCCAAGCTGTGTCTTAAGCCATTAGGCTTTGACTCAGCATAGTTTTTACGACATTATGAGCAATATTTCACAAGCGCACATATTCGATATTATCGAATAGCTTAGAAACTAATCCGGCTTATCTTGTTTCGTAGAGCCAGGGGGCGTGATGCAAAGCACAGGCTTTTCACATCGAACCTACGAGAACAGATAAGCCAGAAATAATATGGTAACTACCACGTTACCAAGTAAAAGGAGTGATGAGTATCGAGTAAGACCAGCGCTCGCTCCGGGCGTTGGTCTAACAGGCAACAGACTATCCGGAACCATGGTAGCCGATGCCAAGAACCTCAGTTGGGTTGCAGAGGGCGTCCCGGTTACCGCTTATGATGATGACGGTACCTGGGATCCATATGGCAAGATGACGGTTACCGTGAAGGACAGTGGTGGTGGCGCCCTTCAGACAGCCGATGTCGTAACGCCGGTATCCGGTGAGATGAGTTGCTTCAAGTGCCACGGCACGACAAACACGTTCCAGAACATTCTAGCAGCGCATGATAAGTACAACGGCACGACCCTTGCTGCTGATTTGACAGCCGGCAAACACCATCGCTGCAGCGAAGGCGCATGCCACGTATGGAGCTGCAAGTTCTGCCATACCAACAAAGCCCAGGGTGCAATGCACAAGTAACCCTGTGCTGATGCACGTAGCTTTAAGAACCACGTAAAGGGGAGCCGATTGGCTCCCCTTTACTGCTGCTCACGAGATAGTGCCCAAGAAACTGCTCGGCCTGATTGGTCTCGAATAGATGGGCGGCGTTTACCTGCTTTGAGATATTCTGAAAGGTCGTCCCGAACACGGCGGCGGCGCGGGTTGCCGTTCCCGCGAGATTATATACTTTAGCCGCCCACCACTGCTTCTCGGTACGCTCGCTGATAAGAACATCGTAAAGCATGTAGACGGTATCCACGGTATCATCAAACCCACGCTCGCTTGCAAACCCTGTCAGGTGTTGCTTATGCTTTAAGCCCCGTTTCTTCTGTTTGCGCTTTAAGCCTTCCATAACATCGCGGGCGATATGAAACACCGGGCCGTCGACCTTGCGGATATCCTCTGAAAGCTCTGTTGTAATCTCTCCAAAGCCGATTGCAATGCGGATTTTGACGGGGGCGACTTCTTCGCGTAGCCTCCCCGCGATATATGGGGCTTTTGCGAGGTCGGTCAGTACGCCCTGGAACTCGTCGCCGAGCGTAAACTGAAACGGTATGGCGATGTCTGCCGCAAACCTGGCGTTTATCTCTCCGAAAGCGGCCTCGATATGCCGCTGGGCCTGCTCCCTTTGCTCAAGGGTGCGCGACTCGATAATATCGCAAGTAATGACCGTGTAATTCACTATTAGTATCCCCCGTTGGCTTAGTTCGGCTTCTCAATTACCGCCAAATATGTCACTACATCAATCACATTTGGTTTAAAATGGGATTATCAACCGAATATTGTTGAATATCAGGACTTCAACTAATACAAGTTGATATTTTGATTATCGAACAGTGCCTTCAAAAACTCAACTATTATTTACGATAATTTCGTAAGAAATTTGGGGTTTAAACCATAAAAACATGCCGTAGATCAGGCATTTGAGGGGACCGGATTTACTTTTAACGATCCTTAGAGCGGTCGAGAAGCAATCTATAGCCGTCGGCCCCATACTCCAGGTAACGCTTAACGCGGCTGATCGTGGCGGTGCTTGCTCCCGTTTCAGTGGCGATATCGATATAGGTCTCCCCTGCGTCGAGCTTTCGCGCAACGGCCCAGCGCTGGGCCATCGATTTAATCTCCGCTATGGTGCAGAGGTCCTCGAAGAATTTATATGCTTCCTCTCTGTTTTCGATCTTTAAGATCGTGTCAAAGAGGTCGTCTACTTGGCCTGTCCGCAGCTTTTCATTAAGGGCCATTAAATTACCTCCGGGAATAATTCGCTTTGATAACGTAGTAACTCTTTATTATTTTACCATAAAAAAGTAAATTGGTTTTCGGGTAGTTATTACTGTTTGCAGGTAGTTCTTACGCTACTCGACGGCTCGCCACATCAGCCTGTTGGCATCAAAATCGTATGTCACCAAGCCTTCGCCGAGAAGAAAACTCAGGTAGGCTTTCAGGGTATCCATGCAAAGATAATATTGTTGCAGCGTAGTGACCGCCAGCCCGTGTTTCTTGCAGAGTTCCCAGAGGACGGTCGCCGTTTGCGCCGGAACCTGCAAAACATGCAGGATGTCGTCGACACGCTCCTGGATCTTCGTTAAATTCGCATCGGCAAGCTCGATTATATCGCCGGTCGGGGTAACATGCGAAGGAACAAAGCTTTTAGCGGCGACCCGCTTTAGCCTCTCTATGGATTTGGTCATTTCACCCACGTTTACCATGTAAATCAGGATGAGTTTATTCCAGGCACTCAGTGAAAACACGCTGTCCCCACAAAAAAACACGTCATCAACGATAACGCCCATCTGATTCGGCGAGTGTCCGGGGAGTGGAATAACCTTGAACTCTTTATCCCTTATCACCATGGAGGGCTCCTCAAGAAGCTTATCGACCGGGGACCTTTTTGCCATCATAAAGGGCTGCTTAAGCTCCTGGGGGGCCTCGGCCCCGTAAATGTAGAACGGTTCGAGCGAGGGGTTTGTCATAATCGCCGCCTCGAACGCCGGTGCGTAGACTTTGCATCCGGTTTTTTTGACCAGGTAGTTGTTACCCCCATAGTGGTCGGCGTGTGAGTGGGTGTTTATAACCACCGAAAGCTTTAGCTTCTCGGCTTCGAGCGCGGCAAGAATTAACTGGGCGCTGTCGTCGTCCATGCCCGTGTCCACAACCGCGCATTCATTGCCTGCGGTCTTTATAATACCGTAGTTCTGGTGGTCGGATAAGTAGTATATATCTTCGTTAACCTGTATCAACTCGGGCATATCAACCCCTTTTAAGAACAGTAAGCAGTAAGGAGTAGGCAGTAGGCAGAATAAACCTTCATCTTAGAAAAGTTTACCTACGCCTAGACGCTAAGTAGTGGCAGTCACTGTGAGTGCACTCGAGATTCTTCACTATCGTTCAGAATGACAGCTAGTGGACCCTCTTCTTAAAAACCCACACCCTCGGCCCACACACTGCTCACTGTATACTTCCTACTGCCTACTAAAACCCACACCCTCGGCCCAC
>NZ_PFNG01000016.1:5579-8208 GCF_002791875.1 Candidatus Aquicultor secundus
TCGGCCCACGCACTGCTTACTGCCTACTAAAACCCGCTGTCTCGGCCCACACACTGCCTACTTATAGCTTTATTACTTTATTCCTTAAAACCCCTATCCCCTCTATTGTGATCTCCATAACATCGCCGGGGACTATCGGGCCTACGCCTGGTGGCGTGCCGGTGAGAATGATATCGCCGGGGCAGAGGGTCATGATATGGGAGATATATGAAACGAGGTACTCGGGTTTGAAGTGCATGTTGATCGTGTTCGAAGACTGCTTGACCTCACCGTTTACGGTTAATTTGATATCGAGGTGACGCGGATCGACATCCGTGGGTGTGACGATATAGGGGCCGATGGGGCAGAAGGTATCGAAGCTTTTGGCCCTCGTCCATTGGCCGTCCTTTTTCTGCAGATCGCGTGCGGTGACATCATTTGCGCAGGTATAGCCCAGGATATAGTTAATAGCCTTGGTGATAGGGACCTGCCGCGTTGTCTCCTTGATTACGATTGCCAGCTCGGCCTCGTGCTCGATCCACTTGCTCATCGGCGGATAGATGATGTCATCGGCGGTGCCGATAACCGTCGAAGGGGGCTTGAGGAAGATGAGTGGTTCGTCGGGCATCTCCATACCGAGTTCGCGGGCGTGATCCGTATAGTTCAGGCCGACCGCCACCACCTTGGAGGGCGTTGTCGGCTCTAATATCCTTATCTTATCGAGGGGATACTTCTTCTGCGTGGGTGTGAACGGCTTGAAAGGCGTGCCGTCGATTACGCAGACCTCATCGCCTTCGAGGATGCCGTATGCGATCGGGCCACCGTAGGTAAATCGAACAAATTTCAACTTTAACCTCCGCCGGTCTCACTACTCTTAGTTTCTGCCGGCGTGCTGTGCCCGTTAACACCGTTTATTCCATTAATTCCATCAAAACCGTTAAAACCGTTTTCTTCATGCACACGCTTGTGCATCAGGCCGTACTCGATACTGTCAACAAGGGCGTGCCAGCTTGCCTCGATGATGTTTTCTGAGACTCCAATTGTGCCCCAGGTGCTCCTGCCATCACCACTCTCAATAAGTACCCTGGTCACGGCACCGGTACCCTTCGTCTCATCGAGCACGCGCACTTTAAAGTCGTTTAGCTCGATATCCGCCAATGCCGGATAGACCGATTGGATGGCTTTTCTCAACGCGCTGTCCAGTGCGTTGATCGGACCGTTCCCTTCCGCAGCGGTTATTACTTCCTCACCGCCGACCTGCAATTTAATCGACGCCTCGGTTGCAACCTTGCCGTCCTCGCGCTTTTCCATAATCACGCGGAAACGGTCGAGCGTAAAGTAGTGGGGCTGTATCCCCAGGGATTTTCTAATCAATATCTCGAGGGACGCATCCGCCGCCTCGAAGTGATACCCAACGTGCTCGAGACCTTTGATCCTGTTGAGGATATCCGTCACTTTGTGCGGCTCGTTTGAGAGATCGATACCGAGTTCTTGGGCTTTGAGGATGATGGTGCTCTTGCCCGCGAGTTCGGAAACCACCACGCGCTGGATGTTGCCGACCAGGCCTGGGTCGATATGCGCATAGCCGAGTTCCTCGCGCTCGACGGCGCTGGTGTGCAGGCCCGCTTTATGCGCAAACGCGCTCTGGCCGACATAAGCCTGCTGTGGGTACGGGCTTAAGTTTGCGATTTCGCTAACGAATAGCGACGCTTCTGTTAATAATTTTAGCTGCTCGGGGCGCATTACCTCGATTCCGAGCTTAAGCTGTAGCGCCGGGATTATCGAGCAGAGATTGGCGTTGCCGCAGCGCTCGCCGTAGCCGTTGATCGTCCCCTGCACCTGGCTAACCCCTGCCTGTACTGCAATTATTGAGTTTGCAACGGCGCACTCGGCGTCGTTGTGGGCATGTATCCCGAGCGGCATGGTCACGTTGTATTGTGCCGCCTCGATGATCTCTTTGATCTCAAAGGGCATCGTACCGCCGTTTGTATCGCAAAGAACGAGGCAATCGGCACCCGCGCTCTCGGCGGCTTTTAGCGCCGCAATCGCGTAATCGGGTTTGTCTTTGTAGCCGTCAAAGAAATGCTCGGCGTCAAAGAAGACCTCTAGTCCTTTTTGTTTCAAAAAGGCGATCGAGTCGCTGATCATGTTGAGGTTCTCTTCGAGAGTCGTTCTCAGGGCACGTTCGACATGGATATGCCAGCACTTGCCGACGAGGCACGCCGCACCTGTCCCTGAGTCTACCAAGGCCTTTAAGTTGAGGTCATCTTCGGGTTTGATATCTTTGCGACGCGTGCTTCCAAAAGCGACGATCTTTGAGTTTTTTAGCTTGATATTCTTAACGCGCTCGAAGAATTCTATGTCTTTCGGATTTGAGCCCGGCCATCCGCCCTCGATGTAGTGGATACCGAGTTTATCCAGCTCGTGTACGATTTTTAGTTTGTCGGCTACCGAGAACGAGATGCGCTCGCGCTGCGCCCCGTCTCTTAGCGTCGTGTCATATAGTTTAACTTCTGCCATATCGATCGCGTCCTTATTGCTCTGTTTTGCACGGGTATTCTAAACCTAGACCCCTATGCATGAAAAGAAGGTTTCTGCCCCCGAGATTCTTCGGTCGCTTTGCTCCCTCAGAATGACATCTAGTGAGCCT
>NZ_PFNG01000016.1:8220-10415 GCF_002791875.1 Candidatus Aquicultor secundus
TGCAGGGCGGTCGTTACCGGGCCGGGTTTACCGATTTCGCGCTTGTCGACTTCGCGTATCGGTGTTATCTCGGCAGCGGTGCCGGTTACAAATATCTCATCGGCCAGGAAGAGATCGCTCCTTACCAAGTCGCGCTCAACAACTTCGTAGCCCATATCTTTCGCCAATTCTATCACGGTATCCCGCGTGATGCCCTCTAAAATACTTGCCGACGTCGACGGCGTGTGGATGACGCCGTTTTTAACGACAAATAGATTCTCGCCCGTTCCCTCGGAGACAAATCCCCTGGAATCAAGCATGATGGCTTCTTCGTAGTTGCTGTAGATCGCCTCCATTTTAGCGAGAATTGAGTTTATATACTGCCCGGTTGCCTTCGCTGCCGGCGGGAGTGAGTTCGGGTCGATTCTGCTAAATGAAGAGATCATAGCCCGGATACCGTTTTTTAAGCCCTCGTCACCCAGGTAGGTACCCCATGACCAGGTCGCAATAGCGACATCAACCGGCGAGTTCAATGGATTCAGCCCCATCTCGCCGTATCCCCTGAATGCGATGGGGCGGATGTAGCAGCTTTTCAGTTTATTAACCCTGATCAGCTCTTTTGTTGCATTGATCAGTTCCTCTGTTGAATATGGTACCGGCATCAAGTAAATCCTGGCCGAATCCATCAGCCTTTCCATGTGTTCGGTAAGGCGAAATACAGCCGTACCCGAGGGGGTCTCGTATGCCCTGATTCCCTCGAACACACCCGACCCGTAATGCAGGGCGTGCGTCAGGACGTGCACCTGGGCCTTATCCCAATCCACAAACTCACCGTTGAGCCATATTTTTTCAACTTTTTCTATTGGCATTGCGCGCTACCTCCGTTTTTTTAGGGTCCAGAGTCCGGGGTTTAGGGGGAAACCTTCTTCTGCAAGAAAGTTGGCTACTCCTAGACGCTATTCAGTGACACTACTGGCAAGTGGACTCGAGATTCTTCAGTCGCTATTCGCTCCTTCAGAATGACAGAACAATATACCCTGCTCTTAAAAACCCATTCTCTAGACCTTCATCCCTGGTCCCCGTCTTAAAAACCCATTCTCTAGACCTTCATCCCTGGTCCCCGGACCCTGGACCCTTCTTTCTATCCTTCCCTCACCAAGTCTGCGACCATATCGCCGATCTCAGATGTGCTATAGCCCATCTGGCCGGCGGCGAGGCTTTTTATCTTCTCGGCGGTTACTTTCATAACCGCCTGCTCTATACGTTTGCCCGCCTTTTGTTCCCCCAGGTGCTCCAGCATGAGCTGGGCGGCCGAGATTGCGGCAAGCGGGTTGATTATATTCATGCCTGTATATTTAGGGGCCGAGCCGCCGATCGGCTCGAACATCGAGACGCCTTCGGGATTGATGTTTCCGCCGGCGGCAATGCCCATACCTCCCTGAATCATCGCTCCAAGGTCTGTAATGATGTCGCCGAACATGTTGTCGGTTACGATGACATCGAACCACTCCGGGTTTTTAATGAACCACATACAGATCGCATCGACGTGCGCGTAATTGGTGGTAATGCCCGGATATTCCCTGGCTACCTCGTAAAATGCGCGCTCCCAGAGGTCGAATGCGTAGGTCAAGACGTTTGTCTTACCACACAGCGTGAGCTTGTTTTCCTTGTTGCGCTCTTTCGTATAGTTGAAGGCATAGCGGATACAGCGCTCGACGCCTTTTCTCGTGTTGATGCTCTCCTGGACGGCGACCTCATCCGGCGTGCCCTTCTTCAAGAAACCGCCGGCGCCCACGTAAAGGCCCTCGGTGTTCTCGCGAACGACCACGAAATCTATCTCGTTAGGTCCCTTTCCTTTGATCGGAGTATAGACCCCGGGATACAGCTTGACCGGCCGTAAGTTAATGTACTGGTCAAGCTCGAACCTGATTCGAAGCAGGACGCCTTTCTCAAGAATTCCCGGCTTTACATCGGGGTGTCCGATTGCGCCGAACAATATGGCGTCGAGTTTGCGAAACTCGTCAAACGCTGATTCGGGTAGGATCTCGCCTGTCTTAAGATACCTGTCGCCGCCGAAATCGTAGTGAACGAGTTCGTAGTTAAAATTCTCGACTTCGCTTGCTACTTGCAAGACTTTTAGGGCTTCCCTTATAACTTCTGGACCGGTTCCATCACCGGGCAATACTCCGATCTTATACAATGTCTTCCCCCTTGGA
>NZ_PFNG01000091.1:0-5524 GCF_002791875.1 Candidatus Aquicultor secundus
AGCCACTGAGCGGATTCGAACCGCTGACCTGCTCATTACGAGTGAGCTGCTCTACCTGCTGAGCTACAGTGGCATGATGTGTATTTAGTTGTTGACCTGCTATTTTGCTGTTTTTCTCTTGTCTGTGTCTAACCGTATTTTAGCATATTTTTGGGTGTTTTGTGACCACATTGTAACCGCGTATTACACCAGTCTTAGACCACCGCCACCACCTGTTTTGGCGCGTCCAAACTGTCAATCGCGGCATATGAATGCCGCAGGTCGTGAAAACGAACGCCCTTTAGTTTAGCAGATTTGCGCGCGGTTTTGAATATCCTCCTCTTTGTTCTGCTTAACGTCGACGAGCTGGCGCGCTTTGTGCTCGCACAGTGTGGCAACCATAGAAGCCGGAATGATAACCTTGCCCATAAAAAAACTAGCAGGCAAACAGTCTACCAATCGTCTATACCACAATGTATTATGTGAATTCCAACAATAAGAACGGCTGCATATATTCCAACTTGTAATAAGAATGGCTGATAATTATCTACAGCCTGATCAAATTGGCTGTATACATAAATACCGCTTTTGGAAAGCATATAGCCTGCATATAGAACTAGAATGCCCCCAAACAGCTGTGCAAGGCAGCCGTCCATCTTTGATGCCAGGAATCGGTTACGCACTCTTTTTCTAGCTGCTCTAGGTTGTACATATGTTTGCTGAGCTGTTCGCGCAATACCCGTTGTTGGCATGTGCATTTGTGGCTGCGCCTGCACTAGCGGTACTCTCTGTGGCAATTGGGACACGTGTTTTGCAGCAATAAGCTCAATTTGTTGACCGGCTAAAAAAGGTTTCGGAAAGTAATCTTTCCCAAGACGCATTACAGCATTACACCATGGGCAGTCACTAAGGTGATTACCATACCAGTGATTTTCATTCTTGGAACATTGTTTTAACTTTACACCTTCGGCCTTCAAAGTATTAAACCATTCAATTGCAGCAGGCCGCCTCAAAGGATATGCATGGCCTTCAACAAAACATCGGTAAAACAAAACCCTTATAGACGGCGGAATTATATTGTACGGAAGCGCGTAGCTAGGCGGTTCGATGCCTCTAGCATCTGTAGTATATGGGAAATACCCTTTCTTTATCTTTTCTTCAGGGGACGGAGCGTCATCAACGAGGGGGCCTCTTGCCTGATACGGATGCACGCCATTCGCTAAGAACTTGAATATTATGATAGCCAGGGCAAACAGATCTGAGTGGTATCGATCATGATCGTTTGTCTTAAAATCCGCACCCATCAATTCAGGAGGCAGGTATTCACCGCTTCCAACTCGAGTGTAATAAGTAATATCCGATGCGCTATCTTTTACCTGGAACGAGTCACAATCAATTATAGCTACTAGGGCACTTGGGGATACGAGAATATTGGTTTCCCTTAAGTCTCCGATACGGTGCCCTTTCTCATGTAGCGCCGCAACCGCACTCGCTATATTAAACGCTGCGGTAAACAAGTGCTGCCAGGTAAAGCTTCCGCCAAACGCTTTTAACCTATCAGAAGGATCAAAATATTTGTGGGTTTCCTTAAATACCTTTGTATCTATCAAAGGCATTGTATAGCCGACAAACAGTCTTCTGGCCGAATCGCTATAGAGAACATCTTCCGGCCAACCAATTGATCGGTGTCTCGCATTGGGGGACGGATCATCCGGTGGGTTGTTCACCATGCTTAATATTTTCTGGTGGAGTTCCGCAGTAATTTTTTGCGGATGATAAATTTTTGCACATCTACTATTAGTGCCATTGTTAGAGCCGATAATTTCGTAGATAGCCCCTTCGCCGCCGCTCTTACCGGTACTTTTTAATCCAATTTTGTTGCCCGTCAGATCATAAACCGCAAGAATTGGCATTAGTTACGTTCCTTTAGGTAGAATGCCAAGAACTAAGGTTTTATCATCCTCTGAATGCTCGCTGAGCTTGTCTGATGCGAGTAAATCATAGATATCCTGGTTGGCCTGCTCAAAATCATCAATCTGCGTGGCATATGTAAAAAGCGGCCTAAAAAAGCCTTCGAATGGTGCGTAGTTATTATCAGCTTTTTTCAATCCGGCTCTTTGGCAACCATCAGTAAACAGCGCAATACCATTTACACCGGAGACTGCTGATGTGCTCTTAAGCGACTCCTCCCAATCCTGGCTTGTCAGTGGTGTGACCTCGTTTGTGTATTCGGATTCTCCCGGTCCTGTAATGAGATGAAGACCGTTATCCGTGTCGACAACAAGCGCACCATCCCCTATATGAACGGCTGCAACCGCATCCCTAAGGGTAATAGCGACGAGAAGTGTGCACGCTAAATCACGGAGGCTACATTCTTCAGTTTTCGCTCTCTTCTCCAGCGCTCTCCTGGCCGCAGTTACCGCATCTTTCGCTAGGGTTGTAATATCCACACTCTTATGTGTTGCTATTGCTGTTGCTTTTATAGCTCTTTCTACACTTTTTACAGCGCTTTTGACTGCTACTTTAGCTCCAATATCAGCTTTCGATGCACTACCAAGCCCATCTGCAATAGCGGCAACCGCAAAATCTTCGTCAATAGTCTTAAAGGCAAATGAATCTTGACACGGCATAGCTAACTGGACATGAAGCGGACCTATGACCGAGGCACCAAAAAAATATGGCGTCGCTAATGTTTTCAACCATATCCTCCTGTGCCTTATATCGTTGAGATCTCGGCCCATCCAGCCGGGCTGTCTAGCTGGACATTTTCGCCGACTTTGGACGCCGATACTCTACCTTGGCTTTTTGACAACCATTCGAACATAGCTTTAAACTTGCCGGGCATTAACCTTACAGGCGCCCGGTTTGAGGGCGAGAGCTGCTTTAGTGTGTCCATATCCGCCGGCTCGACCCCGACCGTAAAGAATAAGAAGTTCTTGTTATTCTCTCCGTCATTAATAGCTGCAACTACCTTTTTCCAGGTTGCATCGCCCGGTTTCATATCGGTAGGTTCTCCATCGGTGATTAAAAATATCCATGGGCGGTAGTAATCAATACCTCTACTTTTGTATTCAAACTTACGTTCTTCAATTAAATCTATTGCTCTAAGAATGGCTTCACCCATAGGCGTTAAGCCTGAGGCACGTAATGTAGGTGGGTTAAACGCGTCCATTGATGAGAAGTCGTGGGTAAGAGTTACACCGTCTCCAAAGGTAATAATTGCTAAATCTACTCTTTTGCTCGCTAGCTCATCAGAGGTGACATCCTCCTTGAAGAACCGTAAGCCATCGTTAAGTTGATTAATCTTGCCATTGGCTACCATTGACCCTGATATGTCGAGCAAAAGAACTGTGGCACAATGCGGATGCTGGGGATTTGCAATTTCGATACTCTCTTCAAGCCTTGACATAAATCCTCCCTGGTGGTTGCTTGCTACGTGCGATTCTAGCACTAATATACTAGATAACCTGCTGAGCTACAGAGGCAATCTTATCTTTTCGCGGCTGTAAGCCGGATCACAATCACTGCGACCTAATCGCTATCCCCATTCTTCGACGGGATGCCGTCATCGATCTCGTCGACTTTTGGCTTGTCGCCGTTGCCGCCTGCATCAACTATTACTTCCTCATCCTCTAAAGCTTCTTCATCCCCCACTACATCTCCATCCGCAACAACCGCTTCATCACCTACAACCTCGTTAACTTCATTAACCTCATCATCTTCCGCGAACCCAACATCCCCAACAATTCCCTTATCCTCAATAATCCCCCGATCTTCCACAACGCCTTTCTCATCCGCACCTCTGTCTTCGGGAATGTCGACGCTGTCTTCCAACTCGATTTTGGGTTTGCCGCCGTTGCCGCAGCAGGAGTCGGGTTTACAGGGGGCTTTGCATTTGCAGCCCAGGGCGTCGGCTAGGGGCATTTCGATTCGTTGGCCGGATTCGAGCTCGGCGATGACGGTCTCTTTCGGGACGTTGAACTCGACGATTCGGGCGGTGCCGAATTCGGTGGTGAGTCGGGTGCCTCGCCTGGGGGCGCGCTTCTTGAAATCCTGGTATGCCTCGTATTCGTATTTCAGGCAGCACATCAGACGTCCGCAGATGCCGGATATCTTTAACGGATTAAGCGGCAAGTCCTGCTCTTTGGCCATGCGGATTGAGACGGGTTCGAAGTCGCCTAAAAAGACGGTGCAGCAGAGACGCTGGCCGCAGGGGCCTAGGCCGCCGACCATCTTGGCTTCGTCGCGCACGCCGATTTGGCGAAGTTCAATCCGGGTTCTAAATACCGAGGCGAGATCCTTGACCAGCTCGCGGAAATCGACCCTGCCGTCGGAGGTGAAGTAGAAGATGATCTTACTGCCGTCGAACACGTACTCGACCTCGATGAGCTTCATCGGAAGCCGGTGTTTGGCGATCTTCTCCTCCGCAACCCGAAATGCTTCTTTTTCCTTTTGCTTGTTTTTAGTGAGCTGGCTCTTATCATCGTCGCTTGCCCGCCGGACGACTTTCTTCAGCAGGGCGATGATCTCCTCGTCGGGGACTTCCGTGGGCGAAGACACTACTTCGCCGAATTCCATCCCGCGCGATGTCTTGACGACGACTTTCTCGCCGCTCTTTAAATCTATCCCATCCGGGTCAAAGTAGTAGACTTTGCCGGCTCTTTTGAATACGACTCCAACAACTATCGGCATGACCTGCCAAAACCTCCTGCTTTTTCATAAAAGCCGGTGCTGTAAAAGCACCGCTGAATTATCATAAATTGCGCTCCATTGCGTACTACGGGACGAAATACGGATCGCTCTCGACCGCGAGCACGTCGTGGATGCGAAACAACATATCTTCAAATGCTAATTGCATATTAACATTAAAACGAGAATACTGCCTCGTTTCTTCGATTATTTGCAGGCACCGGTTCATATCCTCGCTGCTAAAAAGGTCGACGTGTTCCTTCACGGCCAGGATGTGGTCCTGGTTGGTCAGGAGGTCTTCCCTACCGGTTTCTTTTAGCAGGATAATATCGCGGAACCACGAGGTCAATATGCTCAAGACATCCTCAAAACCCTGGTGCTCCTCTTTGCCCAGCTCCCGCTTTTGCCGTTGCTCGATGCGCTTGATGGTGCGTACGGGAGCATCCTTAGCATCATACTGCTCTTTTAACTCTGCGATCTCCTTTTTATGAGCGGCTTTTAGCTCGTCGAGGGGCTTTTTGATTTCGCGGATAAGCTCCTCGGCGATAAAGCTGAGGCGTGCGAGGTCGGCGCGGTCGGCGCTCCGTGCGATACCGAGGACGGTTTTTCTGCGCTCCCTTTTGGAGTGGGATGTCGCAAACGAAACCGCGGCCCCCAAGATGCCACCGCTCAATCTGGTTGCCAGGGCCGCCTCATCATAGCCCAAATCATACTTATTGACCAGAAATGATATCATCTCTTGCGCCGGGATCGGCCTGAACTGAACCTGGCGACAGCGCGAGATAATCGTGGGCAGAACCGCCTCGGGATTGGACGATACCAGGACGAACACGACGTCGACCGGCGGCTCCTCCAG
>NZ_PFNG01000091.1:5566-7371 GCF_002791875.1 Candidatus Aquicultor secundus
TTATCTTGCCTTCATAATTTTTACGCGAGACGCTTTGAAGGAGATCGCGAATCGTCTCAATATGGATAAAGTTGCCCTCGGGCTCGATCAAAAAGATATCCGGATGTATCTCGCGCATGATCTTGCCGCAGGATACGCAGCGCCCGCAGCCGTTCTCCTGGCAGTTGAGGGCCGCGGCCATAACTTTTGCGGTCGTCCACTTGCCGACGCCGCGCGGGCCGACGAAGAGCCAGGCGTGGCTGCCCTCCTCGGAGCGAAGCGAACGCAGAATTCTATCTATCGCATCATTCTGGCCGATAATGCTCGACCAGAGAATAGTCTCGTCCATAAGCACATCCATAGGATTGTTTATAGCAACTAGCAAGGTCATTCACAGGAGAAAATTATATCATAGGAGTGGTTCAACTGCTTGGATGATGAGCGTGTGGATCTCGTCGACAGTCGACATACCATCGATTACCCGCCAGCGCTCAGGCTCGCGCTTTGCAAGCTCTTGAAACCCCTTCTCAACGCGCTCGTGAAACTCAACGTCTTCGCGCTCGATTCTGTCCGCAATGGTTTTGGTCGCCCGTTTCAGACCGATCTCAACAGGTACGGTTAACAAGAGCGTCAGGTCGGGTTTGATGCCTTCGGTGGCCTGCTCGTTTACTTCCAGGATGAAATCGAGCGGCAGTCCCCTGCCGTAGTGCTGATAGGCGATTGTCGAGTCGAGGTAGCGATCCGAGATCACTATGCTTCCGCGCGCAAGTGCCGGTTTAACTAGCTCGGCAACGTGCTGCGCTCTATCGGCTGCGTAGAGCAGAACTTCGGTGCGGTAATCCATTTCGGTAAAATCGGGGTTTAGCAGCACCGCGCGGATCGCCTCGCCGATAGGCGTGCCGCCCGGCTCACGGGTCGTGGTCACGTCGTACCCCCGTGAACTCAAGTAGCTGGCGAGAAGCGTCATCTGGGTGCTTTTACCGCTTCCTTCAATCCCCTCAAATGTTATAAAAAGGCTGTTTGTACCTTTTGTGCCTTTTATATCTTTTTTGTCTTGTGTGTCTTTTATGTTGTTTCTTTCATTTGTGCCGTTTGTGCCGTGCATCACTGTGCTCGTCCCCTCTGTGAGTATGGGTGCGCCGCCTATTATGGGCCCTCCTTAGGCAATTGCACATGGCTCGTTTTGCGCAGTTTGCCCAGTTTAACTACACGATATCCCTCTACGCTCGTTTATATAATCTCCGGTTTTGCTCATAGAAATCGCCGCCATGCGCATCGGCCGCAACGATTACCGGAAAGTTCTCGACTTCAAGTTTATAAACCGCCTCGGGACCGAGGTCGGGGTATGCGATAAGCTCTACGCGCTTTATATAGGATGAAAGAAGCGCCGCGACACCACCGGTCGCCGCAAAATAGACGGCGTTGTACCTGCTTAAGGCATCCTTAACTGCCTGGGATCGCGGGCCTTTGCCGATAACGCCCTTTAAACCGTGCTCGAGGAGAAGCGGCGTAACGGCATCCATCCGCGCGCTGGTCGTCGGCCCAATCGAACCGCTCGCTTTACCCGGGGGCGTAGGTGCCGGGCCCGCATAGAATATGATCTGCCCCGCAAGCTCAAACGGCAGTGCCTCACCGTTCTCGATTGCAGCCACAATCCGCTTATGCGCCTGGTCGCGCGCCGTATAAATCGTCCCCGAAATCTCGACCTTATCCCCGGATTTTAGGGATGATACTGTTTCAACTGTTAGCGGCGTGTGAATCTGAATCGTCATCTCATCTTCCCTTTTTGCTGCTTGTCATTCTGAGCGTCAGCAATTGTCATTCTA
>NZ_PFNG01000091.1:7620-8679 GCF_002791875.1 Candidatus Aquicultor secundus
CAGTTGAATGCGATGGCCGCGGGCAGGCAGGCGATATGCGTCGGCATCGTTTCTATTTTTACACCAAGCGCCGTAACCTTTCCACCCAGGCCGGCGGGGCCGATTCCGAGGTTGTTGATCTCGGTGAGAAGCTCGCCCTCAAAGGCTGCCAACTGCGGGTCGGGGTTTTTATCGGAAAGCGGTCTGAGCAGCGCCTTTTTTGCGAGCAGACCGACCTTATCGAAGCTTCCGCCGACCCCAACGCCCACGATAACCGGCGGACATGATTTGGCGGCGTTCTCTGCCATCTCAAGAACGAAGCGCTTTACCGCATCGGCATCTTTTGAGACGGGGAGCATCCGCAAACGCGAGGCGTTCTCGGTGCCGCCACCTTTCGGCATGACGATGATTTTAACTTTATCGCCCGCTACCAGGTCGATGTTGATAAATGCGGGGGTGTTGTCGCCGGTGTTTTCCCTGCCGAAGATCGGGCGGGCCACGATAGACTTGCGCAAAAACCCTTCCGCATAAGCCTGCCGCACGCCCTCGTTGATAGCCTCGGCGATATCGCCCTTAAGCCAGACATCCTGCCCGAGCTGGATAAACACCGAAACGTAGCCGGTATCCTGGCAAATGGGCAGCTTCTCGCTTGCCGCAAGCTCTGCGTTTTGTAGAACCTGCTCGAGCACTTCTCTCCCCGTCGGGGAGGTCTCAACAGCAAGGCTCGCCCTGACCGCTTCAAGCACGTCGGGGCGAAGCCCGGTATTCGCTTTTAGGCAGAGGTCTTTTACGATTCTGGTTAGCTCTGCTGCGGGGATTTCTCGCAAGCCGGTTATCCTCCAATTATCTCTTGCACATCGTCAAGAGAACTTTTCGCTGAGGCTGCGGACTCAAGAAGCTCTTCGCGCTCCTCATCCGTTAACGGGATTTCGACGATTTCCTCGACGCCGTTTGCGCCCAATCGCGCAGGAAGCCCGATATAGAAGCCGTCGATCCCATACTGGCCATGCGCGTACACCGAGCACGGCACTATCTCGTCTTTTTTGTCACTCTTCGAACCACTCTTCGAACCACTCTTCG
>NZ_PFNG01000091.1:8690-9714 GCF_002791875.1 Candidatus Aquicultor secundus
CACGATCTCGGCGCCGCCGTGCTTGGTCTTGTCGATCACTTCGCGTATTTTCTCATCGCTTAAAAGATCGGTGAGCGGTTTGCCGTTTACCATGGTCAGGCTCACGACAGGCATCATGCTGTCGCCGTGCGCGCCGATCACCATGCCTTCAACGCTCGACATGGGCACATTGAGCGCCTGCGAGATGAAATATTTGTAGCGGGCGCTATCGAGCACGCCGCTCATGCCGAAGACACGGTTCGGAGCATACCCGCTGACTTTCCAGGCTAGATACGCCAAGATATCAACGGGGTTGCTGACCACCAGTATGAGGGCTTCCGGCGCCACACCAACTACATGTGAGATAACCGATTTCATGATCGCGGCGTTCTTGTCGATAAGATCGGTCCTGCTCATCCCCGGTTGGCGCGCAAGACCGGCGGTAATAACGACAATATCCGAGCCCGCAGCGGTGCCGTAATCGGTCGAGCCGGTGATTGTTTTGTCGTACCCCTCAATCGCCCCGGCCTGCATCATATCGAGCGCCTTACCCTTGGCAAGCCCATCCACAACATCAATGAGGGCGATATCCGCCACATTATTCTTAAGAAGCGTATATGCGCAGGTAGCACCGACATTACCCGCACCAATAACAGAAACTTTAGCCATGCAATACTCCTCCAAATCATATTGTGCTAGTAGCTCATGGCTCATGGCTCTCATCCCACACGAAGCAAGATAGCAGCTATTAGCTATGAGCTGTTGTTTATAATGATGTACCACATTATAGCAAAAAAGGGCCGGCCCTTGCCGCCCCAAACCGCTGTAATAAAAAAGGGGCGGATATCATATCCACCCATCTCCCTACATATTATTTCGACCTACCTGTCAAACAACCTCTCGCTCGATGTCATTCTTAACGCCAGCAATTGTCATTCTGAAGGAGCGATTAGCGAATGGTGAACGCCAACAATTGTCATTCTGAACGAAGTGAAGAATCTAGCGGGCACTCACGCACTTCTGTCACTTAAGTGCGTCTAAGCTT
>NZ_PFNG01000198.1:0-5500 GCF_002791875.1 Candidatus Aquicultor secundus
TCTCTAGATTCGGAGTTTATCCTGAGCGATAGCGAAGGACCTGCTCAGAATGACAATTGCCGGCGTTTAGAATGACAATTGTCGGCGTTTAGAATGACAAGTGAAGGATAGGGTGACAATTTAAGCCTCAGAATGACAAACGAGAGCTAGATTATTAAGCATAGACTAAGAAATATGATAAAGCAGGAGTACACTATGGTAGATATGCAGGTTGTTATGGAAAAAGCGCAGATACTTACGGAGGCGTTGCCGTATATAAAAGAATATCATGGCAAGACGGTCGTAATTAAGTACGGCGGCGCGGCGATGGAGCGCGAGGATTTAAAAGAAGTGGTCGCGACGGATATCGTGCTGATGAAATACGTCGGCCTTAATCCGATTATCGTTCACGGAGGCGGCCCCGAGGTTTCCAGGCATATGAAAGCCCTGGGGATGGAGGTCAAGTTTGTAAACGGCCTGCGCGTGACCGATAAGGAAACGATCGATATCGTTAAAATGGTCCTTGTCGGCAAGGTCAACAAGGAAATCGTCTCGCTTATCAACCGCCACGGAAAACTTGCGGTCGGCTTGAGTGGGGACGACGGCAACCTAATCGTTGCAAAGAAAAAGCAGATGACCGATGTCGACCTTGGCTACGTGGGAGAGGTTGCTAAAATCAACAAGGAAGTGCTCGAGAACCTTATCAAGGACGATTTTATCCCCGTTGTGGCAACCGTCGGTGTAGGTGAAGACGGTATGAGTTATAATATTAACGCCGACAAAGTTGCAGGTGAGATAGCCGCCGCACTCGAGGCGGATAAAATCATCTTCTTAACGGATGTTGACGGTCTCTATAGAGATTTTGATGATAAGGAATCGCTAATTTCTGAGCTTACGCTGGATGAATGCGAGCACAAACTCGCCAACAATGAGATAAGCTCGGGCATGTTTCCAAAGGTTGAAGGGTGCGTAACCGCAATTAAATCGGGAGTCAAGCGTGCGCACATTTTGAACGGCATGGTTCCGCACGCGCTCCTGCTCGAGATATTCACCGACCAGGGCGTCGGAACGATGATCAGCAAGTAGTGTGGGTTTGAAAAGGACAGAGCCCACGAGAGTGTCATTCTGAAGGAGCGAAGCGACTGAAGAATCTAGCGTGCAGAAACCTTCTTCTTATGTAGGAGTGTCTAAGTTTAGACATCTCAGTGATAGAGGTCTGTGAGTGCTCTCTCTGCTAGATTCTTCGGCTAACGCCTCAGAATGACAATCGGTTACTACTTTGCTTAGCTGACAGCTGATAGCTATAAACGAAAGGCATAACGATGAACTTAAATGAACTGAAAGAGTTTGATGATACGTATCATATGAGCACGTACGGACGGTTGCCGATTGCTTTTGTTAAAGGTAAGGGCACTAAGCTGTGGGATGATAACGGGAAAGAATATCTCGATCTCTTAAGCGGTATCGGCGTGACCAACGTCGGTCACTGCCATCCAAAGGTCGTAGGTGCGATAAAAGACCAGGTCGAGATGCTTATGCATGTCTCCAACCTCTACTATACCGAGCCGCAGGCAAAGCTTGCTAAAAAGATAAGCGAGATATCTTTCGGCGATAAATGCTTCTTTGCAAATAGCGGCGCCGAGGCCAACGAGGGGGCCATAAAACTTGCGCGGCGCTACGCAAAACCCAAAGGCAAGGACGCCTATGAGATTATCACTGCGCTTCGTTCGTTTCACGGCCGCACCATGAAAACCCTGGCCGCGACCGGCCAACCCGATAAACAAAAGCCGTTTGAGCCGATGCCGCCCGGTTTTAAGCACGTGCCGCTTAACGATTTCGAGGCACTTAAAAATGAGGTAAGCGACAAGACATGCGCGGTCATGCTCGAGGTCATCCAGGGTGAGGGCGGTGTCTACCCATGCGATTATGACTACCTGAAGCAGGTACGGGCGCTGTGCGACGAGCGCGACCTTCTGTTGATATTCGACGAGGTCCAAACGGGAATGGGACGGACCGGTACGATGTTCGCTTACCAAGCGACAGGTGTCGTACCCGATGTGATGACCCTTGCAAAAGGCATCGGAAGCGGCCTTCCTATCGGTGTTCTTGTAGCAAGCGAAAAGGCTTCAGTGTTTAAGCCGGGTGAGCACGGCTCAACATTCGGCGGCGGTCCCGTTGTTTGTGCCGGTGCACTGGCGACCGTTAACGTCCTCGAAGAGGAGAACCTTGTCGAGAACAGCCGTAAGGTCGGCGCATATTTCAAAAACAAGCTTGAAACCCTTAAAACCAAAACAGGCATGATAACAGAAGTGCGGGGCGCGGGCCTCATGCTTGCGATAGAATTAAACGAGGAACAGGCGCGAAACATCGTGCTTGATCTTTTAAAAGAAGGCATAGTTGCAAATAATATAGGCACTACTATAATTAGGTTCTTACCGCCGCTTTGCTTAACCGAAGCCGAAGTCGATACGGCTATGGCTGCGATAGAGCGGTTAGTACTCGAGCGTTCGGTTGTATAGACTAATGCTATAAAGCAAAGTAATAGGTGCAAAAAGGTGTAATAAGGTAGATTTAGGTAGATTAATAAAGCTTGACGTGAGCTAATGTAATCGGATGTGCGGATTAGTTGGGATTTTTAAGATCGTAGGAGTCGATAATGGCGAGTCTAAAAGGGAGAAATATCCTATCGCTTAAAAACTACAGCCAGGACGAGATATACCAGTTGCTGGCAAAAGCGATGGAGCTAAAACGGCTGCAGAAAAGAAACGAGCCGCACCGTATACTTGAGGGAAAAACCATAGCGGTGATTTTCCATAAGCCGTCCAGCCGCACGAGGATATCGTTCGAGACGGCCGCCTCCCATTTAGGCGCGCACCCGATATTCTTGCGCGATGACGAGGTAAAACTCGGCGAGCGTGAACCGATCAAGGACATGGGCAGGGTGCTCTCGGGCTATGTCGACGCCGCCGTAATAAGGACGTTTAAGCAAAGCGATGTCGAGGAGCTTGCCGAATATTCCACAATGCCGATCATAAACGCATTAACGGATGGTTACCATCCGATGCAATCGTTGGCCGATCTCATGACCATCCTTGAGAGCAAAGACCGGCTCGCGGGCTTAAAGCTGGCCTATATCGGAGACGGCAACAACGTGGCGAATTCGCTCATGATCGTTGCCGGGAAACTTGGGATAAATATGGCCGTAGGCTGTCCGAAAGGATATGAGCCCGACCCCGAGGTAGTTCAGTTTGCGACCGGGTCCATACGCAACATGAACCACGCGATAACTATAACAAATAATCCGCTTGAAGCCGCAAAGGACGCAGACGTTATCTATACGGATGTATGGGCCAGCATGGGACAGGAAGCCGAGCGCGAGGAGCGCTTGAAAATATTTAAACCTTACCAGGTAAACAGCGACTTGATGGAGGTCGCAAAGCCGTCCGCGATATTCCTGCACTGCCTACCCGCCCACCGGGGCGAGGAGGTAACGGACGAGGTAATAGAGAGCAAGCAATCCCTTGTCTTTGAGCAGGCCGAAAATCGCTTACATACGGCAAAAGCCGCGCTCGCTTTACTTATCCGGTAATAAAATTCGGTGGTTGATTAAATGAGAATAAAACAAGAGAGACTAAGCGCGATTAAACAGATCATTGAGACGATGAATATATCAACTCAGGAAGAATTGATTTCTGAGCTTGAAAAGCAAGGCTACGACGTTACCCAGGCCACGGTCTCCAGAGACATAAGCGACCTGGGGCTGCAAAAAGTAAAAATAATCAAAGGAAAAGCCGCAGTATCCACGGGAAGGCAGATCTATTCGCTCCCCGAGATAGAGCGCCTGCGCTCTTTACTCAACGAGTTTATGGTATCGATCGACAAGACGGATAATCTTGTGGTCGTAAAGAGCCACCCGGGTACGGCACAGGCAGTGGCGGCGGCGATTGATGCGGTAAAGTGGCACAATGTCCTCGGCACCGTTGGGGGCGACGACACAATCCTCGTCATTACCCGCACAAGCGACGTAGCCGACTTTATTGTCGAGCGCCTTTCAAAATTACGTGAAGAAAAAACGCTATAATAGCGCAAGAAACAAGTAGGAGGAGTTTGTGGGACAGGTTGGAAGCATACGGGAGCCAAAAGACAGGGTAGTTTTGGCCTACTCCGGGGGACTAGATACCTCGGTTGCCATAAAATGGCTGCAGGAAAACTATGATTTAGAGGTAATCGCGGTCGCGGTCGATGTCGGTCAGGGGGGCGACCTCGAAGCCATTAAAGAAAAGGCGCTTAAAATCGGCGCCGTCCATTCCGAAATGGTGGACGCGAAAAAAGCCTTCGCTGAGAAGTTTATCGCCCCCGCACTCAAAGCGAACGCCCTCTATGAAAAGAAATATCCGCTGGCCACGTCGTTATCGAGGCCGCTCATCGCAAAAATATTGATCGAAGCCGCCGAGGGAACCGGGGCCGTCTATGCCGCGCATGGCTGCACAGGCAAGGGCAACGACCAGGTGCGTTTCGAGGTAACGATGCGTGCGCTTAACCCCGATATCACAATCATCGCGCCGGCCCGCGAGTGGGATTTTACCCGCGAGTCCGCAATCGAGTACGCGCAGAAGCATAACATCCCGATATCTATCACCAAGAAGAGCCCTTACAGTATCGACGAGAACGTCTGGGGCAAATCGATCGAGTGCGGAATCCTCGAAGACCCCTGGATCGAGCCGCCGGCGGACGCATTTACTTTGACCGTTGACCCGATGCAGGCCCCCGACGAGCCGACGTATGTCGAGATCGAATTCGAACAGGGCGTGCCGATAGCTGTCGACGGTCAAAAGATGAACCTCTTAAGCCTCATCGAAAAGGTCAATCAAATCGCCGGTTCAAACGGGTTCGGGCGTATCGATAAGGTGGAAAACCGGCTTGTCGGTATCAAATCACGCGAAATCTACGAAGCCCCGGCCGCGCTAACCCTGATCATGGCGCACCGCGAACTCGAAGATATGACGCTTACGCGCGACCTCATGCACTTTAAATACGCCGTCGAAGAGAAATACGCCGACCTTATCTACGACGGCCTCTGGTTCGGCCCGCTTCGCGAGTCGCTCGACGCGTTTATAAACGAAACGCAAAAAGTAGTAAACGGAACTATCCGTTTGAAACTTTACAAGGGTTCATGCCAGGTAGTAGGCCGCAAGTCGCCGAATTCCCTCTACGACCGCTCGCTTGCAACCTACGAAGCCGACGACACTTTCTCCCACAAAGCCGCCGAAGGCTTCAATAAGATATTCGGCCTGAGCCTTGAAACCTGGGGTCGGAAGTATAGGAAGTAACCGGTTAATAGATGAATGGGTGAATGGGTTAATAGGTGAATGGGTTAATAGGTTAATAGGTGAATGGGTTAATAGGCTAATAGATGAATGAGATGTGGTCGAGCGAGTGGGTTTTAAAGAAAAGTGCTGCTTGGGTGTCATTCTGAACGAAGTGAAGAACCTAGTACCGCGACATCCTACTTTCTGTGCAT
>NZ_PFNG01000221.1:0-1145 GCF_002791875.1 Candidatus Aquicultor secundus
GGATAGCGTGCTAAACCTCATCCAAAACTTCGTCCAGGTGGTTGAAGAAGAGGATGATAAAGGCAAGAAGACGGGCAAACGCAGCCTGATATTTCCGCGCTACCACCAGCTTGACGCGGTACGGCGCTTGGTATCTGATGCCCGCGCAAAAGGGTCTGGGCATAAATATCTTATCCAGCATAGCGCGGGGAGCGGCAAAAGCAATTCCATCGCCTGGCTTTCCCACCAGCTGGCAAACCTGCACGATATGGAGGATGAACGCGTTTTTGATTCCATAATCGTCATTACCGACCGGCGTGTTCTTGACCGCCAGCTGCAAAGAACCGTG
Organism: Candidatus Aquicultor secundus; assembly: GCF_002791875.1. NCBI lineage: Bacteria > Bacillati > Actinomycetota > Candidatus Aquicultoria > Candidatus Aquicultorales > Candidatus Aquicultoraceae > Candidatus Aquicultor > Candidatus Aquicultor secundus. The sequence goes on from NZ_PFNG01000221.1 coordinate 329, forward strand.
CGCCAGTTTGAGCAGACGCTGGGGATGGTTGAGAATATCGATCAAACCTCTCGTCAGCTTAAGGCGGCGCTTGAGGATGGCAAAAACATCATAGTAACTACCCTGCAAAAGTTCCCAGTGATCGCAGACGATATGTCTGCTTTGCCCGGTAAGCGCTTTGCGGTAATAATCGACGAGGCGCACTCATCCCAAAGCGGAGAGAGCACTAAAAGCCTTAAGATTGTTCTTTATAACGGAAACTTAGAGGAAGCGGAGCTGGAGGATGGGGTAGAGGAAGAAGACCCAGAGGACCGTATCGTCGATGAGATGAAAAAGCGCGGGCAACTGCCGAACGTTAGCTACTTCGCTTTTACGGCGACGCCTAAGCCTAAAACCCTCGAACTTTTCGGCACGCTAGAGCCCGATGGCAGGTTTGCGCCCTTTAGTCTTTACACCATGCGCCAGGCCATTGAAGAGCGTTTTATCATGGATGTGCTGGACAATTACACCACCTACAAGAGCTATTTCAATATCCTCAAGAAAATCGAAGACGACCCCCGCTATGACAAAAAGAAAGCCGCATTCTTAATGAGGCTTTTTGTGGATTTGCATGAACACACGATCTCCAAGAAAGTTGCAATTATAATCGAGCATTTCGTAGAGCATAGCATGGGCCGAATTGACGGTAAGGCCAAGGCGATGATCGTCACGCGATCGCGCCTTCACGCGGTTCGCTACAGGCTTGCAGTTGATAAATACCTTAAAGAAAAAGGCCACTCATTTAAAGTGCTGGTGGCGTTTTCGGGAACGGTGCGGGATGGGGGCCGCGATTATACGG